>JAJRTA010000063.1 GCA_024278515.1 Candidatus Zixiibacteriota bacterium | reverse complement strand
TCAACAAGATGGATGTGCTGCTTGTCGCCGCCCGGAAAGAGTATTTGCAGATTTACCTGCAGTTGATAGAAGACTGCGGGTTACGTCCGGTGATTGTTGACGACGACGCGCTGGCTATCTACAACGCCTACGAGTACAACTACGATATTGACCCGTCGAAAACCACGGCGTTGATCAATATCGGCCATGATGTCACCAATATCACGTACCTGGTTGACGGTATCTACCACTCAACCCGTGACGTTTCCAGCGGCACGCGTGAAATCTACAACGCCATACAAAAAGAGTTCCGGCTCAATCCGGAATTGACCGCCAAGGCCATTAAAGGTGAAATGGCTGAGTCGATCGATCAGGATATGTTGAAAGCTACTATTATATCAGCTACCGACGAACTTATAGCCGGTATTGAGCTGGCTTTTTCATATTTCAAGTCACAGTCGAAACTGGAAACAGTCGATTGGATTGTCCTTTGCGGCGGCGGGGCGTTGATTCCTTATCTGGCCGAATTCCTGCAATCGAGACTTACGATTCCGCTCGAGATCGCCAACCCGCTGCGCAACATCGATTATGATCCGGAACTGTTCCAATATCTCCAGCCGGAAAAAATAGCCCCTCTGTTGACCGTTCCTGTCGGTCTGGCCATGAGGAAGGTAAGGTAGGATCCTATGATAGAAATAAACTTACTTCCCAAGGAATACCGGAAACGATCCTTTGATTTCTCACTCGGCAAGGCCGGTCTTTATGTGATCGGCGGCGCGGTCGGCGTGGTTTGTTTGTTGTTCGCGATCACTTTCATGCAGAAAGCCCAGATATCCGAGCTTGACGCCAACATCGCCAAAGCCAAACGTCGTGCCGCAATGCTTCAAAAGGATATAGCGCTGGTCGAGGGTCTTGAAATGGTCAAAGCCAAGATCACCCAGCGTATGGCCGCGGTGGAAAGGCTGGATCGTCATCGTAATGTCTGGGTGCAGGTGCTTGAAGAAATAGCTCGTGATGTGCCGGAGTTTGTCTGGCTGGTGAAGTTCAGTCAGGAAGAGCCCCCGGCTCCGGCGTCTAAGGATTCAACGGCGGCAAAAGCCTCTCCAAGAGATACAGTCGTGAAACCGGCCCGATTGGAGGGCTACGCTTTTACTCTCAATGCTCTGGCCGCGTTTATGATCAATATCATGCGTTCAGACTACTTCGATGATGTTGAGCTGGTTTCTACCAATGAGATGAAGTTTGATAAATATTCCGCGTTCAACTTCGTGTTGTCCTGCAATGTTCACCTGCTGGCCGACCGGGAGTCGCGCAAGGCGGTGGCTCAGGCGGATGACGCGAAGCAAAACAAGAACACCAGCCACAAAAGTCTAAATTAGGGACGGACCGTTATGGATTTCAAGGACGCCAAAACTCAGAAGATTGCTTTGGGCATCCTGGCTTTCTTTGTGGTGGTATATTTCTGGCACTCTCGGCTTTACACAAAGTATGACCAGCAGATCGAAGCCCGTACTCAGGAATTCGAGAAGATTACTACCGAACTAAGAAGTGTCGAGATGAAGGCTAAATCGCTTGAAGCGCTCAAACTCGAATACACCGATCTTCTTAAAAAATACGATGAAATAGAGGCGCTGTTGCCCGAGGTGAAGCAGATTCCTTCTTTCCTCGTGCAGTTGCACACCGCCTCATCGCTTACCGGTACAAAAATAACCGGTATTCAACCGTTGAATGTCGGCAGTGAAGAGTTCTATAATGTGGCCTCTTTTGAGATAAGCATGACTGGTACCTATCATGATATCGGGTCATTTGTCAGCTATGTGGCCAATTTCCCCTTTATTGCCAATATCGACAACCTCCAGCTGACTGCGCTCGAAGTGGCTATCTCGAAATCTTCGGGCGACGTGAACGACCCCCGGGAGGTCTCAAACAAAGAAACAGTTTCGGCCAAATTCACCCTCTCGACTTATTTCGTCAAAGAGAGTGAACGACTTACCGAGATAACGATATAGGAGGTGATGTCCGGATGAGAAAATTAATATGCCTGTTGGCCGTTTTCGTTCTTCTGGCCACCTCGACTATGGCTTCCATGTCCAAAGTGACAAACGTGGCTCTGGACCACAGGAACGGTCAGACCATTGCACGGGTTGACGTCGATGGGATTGTACGTTTCAGTCACCAGACAGAAGTAGCCAAAGACGGTAAACCGTTCCGGGTAATTCTGGATATTCTGAAGGCGACCCACAATCTTGGAGCCAAAAACTTCATGTCGCTGCCGGAATGCGCCGTGAAAAGTATTCGCACGAGTCAGTATGCGGTCAAACCGGAGGCTGTCGTTCGAGTAGTCTTCGATATGAACGGCGAGACGACTTACCGGGTCAATAGTGACCAGAGATCGGTCTCGATCTATTTCCCTGATAAGGCTCGTCCGCAGTTTGCGGCATGGTCTTCGAAGGCGGAACTTACGGCTGCCTCCCTGATGGAGAAAAATCCTGCTGCTGCCTCTTCCGGTGTGATGAAGGGAAAGACTGCCGTTGCCTCGGTTGTGCCCTCGAAGTCGAAATCACCGGCTGAAATCAATAAGGCGATCAATAAAGATCGTATGGCCAGCCTGTCGTCTGATGAAGGGTTGTATGTAGCTAAGAAAACCGAACCCAAAAAGACCAGACCCCAAAAGGTCGAACCGGAAAAGGCTGAAAAAAAACCTGTCTCTTCATCCACGAAGACCAGTAAATCGATTAAAAAAGTAACTGCTTCTGTTTCTGAAAAGCCGAAAGTAAAAGATACACCTTTCAGTTCTACCCGGTACGACGCAGGTTTAGGACTATATTACGATAAAGATAAGTGGGCTGACCTGTATAAAGACGAGGATCTTCCGGTCTCTCAGAAAGTATCGACTTCCGGGGGAAAAGCTCTCTCGAAGGTCGATAAGGTCAGGACTCCGAAGAAATCTCAGTCCGCAACCGCAAAAACTGCCCTGGCTTCAAAAAAGTCGACCGACAAGCAGGTTACGAAAGATGAAAAGCCTGCTAAGGTTTCAAAGCCCGCTGCCGGGCCGGTGCCTAAGAGTGAAAAAACTAAAATGGCGTCAATGCCGGTTGCCAAAAGCGAGAAACCTGCTCTGGCTGCGAAGTCGACCGCTAAGCCGAAGGCTGATACCAAACCGTCTAATAAAACAACGGTGACGAAGAAAACAGCGCCACCCGTTAAGGACAACAACAAGACCGCCGTGGCCAGCGTCGACCGTCCCAAAAACAGTTCCAAAGGGAAGGTCAAACCTCCGGTCCGGAAGGAAAACACGGTGAAAACAGCCACTAAGACGTCGAAAAAGTCTGATTCCAAAACCGTGGCTAACGTGGATAAGCCCGGTAAAACCAGCGATAAGAAATCGACGGCACGCTTCCGTCGCAACCCTGCGATTTCCAAGAAGATCAAGGGCACGATGGTTGCAGAGTTCCCGAAACGTCTGGTCGTGAAATATAAAACCGGAAACTACCGTGATCCGTTCGCTACCCTTATCAACGAGACGAAAGTCTCTTCCAGTCCGACCGAGCGGAAGATACCGAATGTCGACGGTTTGAAGCTGGTCGGTATTATTCAAAGTGACGGCGGTAAGAACAGCGCCCTGCTCGAAGATGGAAACGGCTACGGATATATCCTCAAGAGTGGTGATCGCGTCAGGAACGGATATGTGCTTCGGATCGAATCCGACCGAATCTATTTCCAGATATTTGAATACGGCTGGAGCCGAACAATGGCTCTCAATATAGAGGAATAAGAAAGGCAGGTTTAACTCTATGGTCCCGAAAAGAAAATCATTACATCGCATGTTAATCGCACTCATCGCTCTGGGCATGATTGCCGCATCCGGCATGACTCAGGAAGCCGTGGATGCGACCAAACCGATTGAAAACCTTCAGTTCCAGTCGGCCGATATTCATTCGGTATTGACTCATCTGGCTGACTATGGCGGTGTCAATGTTGTAATCGCGCCGGGTGTGAAAGGGACTGTGACCATCAAACTGCGTGATGTCAACTGGCGGCAGGCGATGGATATCATCGGCCGCACTTACAACCTGGCCGTGGTTGAAGAAGAGAACGGTTTTATCCGTGTTCTCAACGCCAATGACTACCGTACCGAAATATCGGAAAAAGAAAAACACCGGGTAGAACAGCAGAAACTGGCGAGACTGGATACCAGGATCGTCAAGATTTCCAACTCGGTTTCCGGCGATATTCTGAACGCTGTAAAGTCGCTTCTTACCGACCGTGGATCGGTGGAAAGTGATCCGCGTTCCAACTCGATAATTATACAGGACCTTCCCGAAAATATGGATCGGTTGCTCGGGTACATCGCCGAACTGGATAAGCCTGCCGCCCAGATCAAGATATCAGCCCAGTTGCTTGAGATATTTACCGACGATTTTTCGGAACTCGGATTCGACTGGGATGTAAATGGTTCCTTTATTACCGAGTCGGGGCGTGAAATCCGGCAGAACGGCGATGTCAACGCCAGTAATGTCAACAATCCAGCGTTCCAGTATCAGGTGACGGCTTTCCAGCACGGCTACAATGTGACGGCGTTGGTGGAGGCGTTGGTGTCTTCGGGTAAAGGTAAGATTATCGCGCATCCGGAGATTACAACAATCGACAACCGCGAGGCAAGGATCCAGATGGGAGCCAAAGTACCGGTCAAACAGTTTGATGAATCGGGTAACGTGGTCATTCAGTTTGAAGAAGTTGGTACGATCCTTACCGTTACACCGCATATAACCGCTGAAAATCAGATTCTGATGAACCTGAAACCGGAACGGTCAACATTCGAGTTCGATCCCAACGGCGTAATAATCAACACCTCGAATGCCGAGACGAATGTCATTGTCGAGAACGGCCAGACAGCGGTTATCGGGGGCCTTACCACTGAGGATGAAATCGAGAGTGAAGTAGGTGTGCCGATTCTTAAGGACATACCGCTCCTCGGTATGCTGTTCAAGTATCATCAGAAATCAGTGGAAAGCCGCGACCTGGTGATCTTTGTAACTCCGACGATAGTCGAACCGGATTTGGCGATGGGTGGGTGATTCCCACCGCCTGAGTTTCGGGACCTGCCACAGGCAGGTCCCGGTCTTATATGTAGTTTTTGAATTAAAGGAAAAACCTGAACACACCTGACCTTGTGAATAAACAGAATAGAAATACAGGAGCAAAAATAGTTATGTTCATCCAAAAGAGACATTCGCTTGCATTGTTCGCGGCGTTTATATCGTTGTTGTCATTATGGTTCCTCGGGGGTTGCGACTCCAAAAGCCGTCTGGACGCTCCATCGACAACAACCAGTTCCATCAGCATAACAGCCAGCCCGGCGGCGGTCGAACTGAACGCCACTTCGGTAGTCGAAGCGACATATACGGTTGAT
This sequence comes from Candidatus Zixiibacteriota bacterium, assembly GCA_024278515.1. GTDB lineage: Bacteria > Zixibacteria > MSB-5A5 > GN15 > FEB-12 > JAJRTA01. The sequence continues at coordinate 22,871 of JAJRTA010000063.1, read as the reverse complement.
GAAACGCCTGTTGCCGGTGAAACAGTTCTGTTTACGGTACAACCGAGCACAGCGGGCTACTTTACGCCGACTTCGGCGGTTACCGACGCCGACGGTATAGCCGCGAGTGTATACACAGCTACTTCGGAAGGTTCGGCCATCCTGTCAGCTACTCTTGAGAGCAACTCCGATCAAACCGCATCGACCAGCGTTGATGTTTCAAGTACCCAGCAGTCAGGTGACGGCAATGTCAATATTCAGGTTACGCCGAACCTTCTTCTGGCCAACGGTATCGATTCGGCAATTGTTTCAATTGTAGTTCGTGATGGTCTGGGTCAGTTGGTGCCTGATTCGACCCTTGTTCGTGTCACGGCCGGTGAAAAATTCGTGGATGTCGACGGCAATGGTTACTGGTCGCCCGGAACTGATTCTCTGGTTTTCGATGCCAACGCCAACGGTATGTGGGATGCTATCGGTGTAATATCATCGTCGGCCCGTACTGTTGACGGCAGCGCTACGGTTGTATTCCACAGCGGCAATGACGCCCAGACCGTGTATATCAAAGTGTCGGTCAACGAGGGGGGGATCACCGGGGAGGCGGAAGTATCGCTTCAGCTTTCCCCTGATGCTACCCCCGACTTCATATATCTGCTTTCAGACTCAGTCCAGCTTTCCGTTGCACAAACCGGCGGTATTGAAGTCGCCACTTTATATGCGACAGTCTATGATGTAAACGCCAATCCGGTGCCGGAGGGTATCACGGTCAATTTCTACATACTCGACGGTCCGGGCGGAGGAGAACATCTCGGGACAGTTGACCAGGGACCGTATGAGGCGACTACGAACAGTCAGGGTGTTGCGACGGCTACCATTCACTCCGGGTCTATCCCCGGGACGATCAGAATCCGTGCCGCCGCCGATGGTGTTTTGTCTAACGCCACGCAAATACTGGTCAGCGCCGGTCCGCCCGCTTACATCGTGGTTGGGGCGGAAGAATGTAACGTCCCCTACTGGGATGACGTCAACGGGCGCAACAATATCGTGGCGGTTGTCTCCGATATTTACCTGAACCCGGTCAATGATTCCACCGTCGTTTACTTTTCCACCGATGAAGGAACCATGAAGTCACATGAGGAGCGCACCGGTGATCATGAAGGCGTTGCCGAAACGGTGTGGATATCGGGAACACAGGTTTCCGGAGCCGACGGAATCGTCTGGGTGTACGCCGAGACGGCAGGCGGCACTGTGCGTTGCAGTACATACTTTTTCGATTCCCACTATCCCAGTACCCTTTTCATCTCCGGGCTTCCGGCCAGTATGCCGGCGGACGGACGGTCCAAGGCCTACGTGACTGTATCCGCTGTCGACCTGAACGGCAACCCGGTGATCAGCGGGACCCAGTTCCAGGCTATCGCGTATTCGGATATGCTTTCAGTTCTCGGTGGTACATTCGAAAACGGCTGCTGGGGAGCCAGCGCCGATGTTACTGTAACGACCCGGGTTTTGGAAGAAGACTACTCGGTTACGGGAGGTGACGATGACGGTATTGGTGGTGTCGAGACAGTGGAGTTCTGGCATGAGGCAGGCGCCTCGATATCGCAAACAGTGAATATCACTACCGGGTTCGCCTATTCCGGCAACAGCGCTCTGAGAGCCAGCACTAACCCAGGAGCCGGCGAGACGACACAGATGATTGTGACCATCAAGGATCGTCCCGGCAACCCTCTGGCTGATCATACGATCCTGTTGCCTGATAATTCCACGATCGAGACTAACAACTACGGTGAAGCATATTTCATGTATACCGCACCGACAACTCCCGGCGACTATGTTGTGTCGGTTGTCGACCAGGATCCGCGAGGAAATGGCCTCACGTTGAGTGTTACTATCGTTGTTCAATAAAAGCCATTCTCGGTTTTTCAGGATAATGACCGCCGGGGAGTAATCTCCGGCGGTTTCTTATGGTATTGAATCAAACTGGTTCGCTTCCGTGCTTCGTCGTTATTTTCACTTTTGTAATTGTGCCGGGAGGTGTAAATTCAACTGTGCAGTCCGAACAAGGCATAGAAGAAACTCGTGTAAACCTCTGTTCAAGATTTGAACAGGCGGCTTTGCGCTATCCGGATCAGATCGCCTTCAAAGCGGAAGGAGGTCTGGGTAAAGCCTGGACTTATGCGGAAGTCAGGGATACTATGATGAGATTGGCCGCCGGTCTGACTAACGGCGGACATATTGATCGGCACGGTGTCGGCCTGCTTTCCGAGAATCGTCCTGAGTGGGGGATAGCTTATCTCGCAATACTCGCGGCAGGGGGAACGGTGGTTCCGATCGATATCAATCTCAAACCGACCGAGGTGGCGTATTTGATGGGTCATGCCGGTCTGCAATCGGTATTTGTGTCGGAGAAAGGGAGACAACTGTGGGAGCAGACTGATGTCCCGATACAAACTTTCGACCTCAACTTCGATGCCGATAATTACCGGTTCAACCTGGATATGAGCGATATGCTCACGGCGATAGCCGACCCGGCTGAGACGGCCGTTATAATTTACACCTCCGGCACCACCGGGACACCCAAAGCAGTCGAGCTGACCCATCGTAATCTTCTGGCCAATCTCGATAGTATCGTGAAGGCGCTCAGGTTCGGTCCTGAAGATATTTTCCTGTCGGTGTTGCCGTTGCATCATACATTTGAAGCTACCTGTGGTTTTCTTACGCCGATTCTGTCCGGTGCCACGGTGGTGTACGCAAGATCCCTGAAATCCAATCAGATTGTTGAGGATATTATCAACAACGATGTGACATTGCTGGTCGGTGTCCCTTTATTGTTCGAGAAAATGTATCAGGCTTTCCAGCGAAAACTTGCTCAGGCTCCGGCAGCCCGCAGAATGTTGTTCAACAGTCTTATGAAACTGTCTGCGACCGGATGGAATCTGGGCGCAAAATGGGGCCGGTCGCTGTTTCGCTCGGTCCGGAGAAAAGCCGGTCTGGAGTCAGTCCGTATGTTTGTCTCCGGAGGCGCAGCTTTACCTCCACACATTGCCCGTTTTTTCAACCTGCTGGGGATTGATATGCTTCAGGGTTATGGAATGACCGAATGCTCTCCGGTTGTCTCGGCCAACCGCCCCGACGACATCAAGTTCGGGTCGGTGGGCCCGCCGTTGCCGGGGGTCGAGGTGGCGATCGACCATCCGGATGAAGCAGGGGTCGGCGAGATTATAGTCAGGGGAGAAAATGTCACGCCGGGTTATCGAGGTTTGCCCCGGGAAACCGCGGAGTTGATCGTAGATGGATGGCTGCATACCGGTGACCTGGGCCGGATAGAAGACGGTCATTTATGGATCACCGGACGGTGCAAAAGTCTGATCGTCTCGGCGGCCGGGAAAAATATCTATCCGGAAGAACTTGAAGAAAAACTGTCCGCATCACCTGTGGTTCTTGAGTCGGTCGTCTTTGGCCGGAAACAGGACGGGAGCAACCGCGAAGAGGTCCGGGCGATCATCGTCCCTGATATGGAATGGCTGATCGAGAATGGATCGATCGAATCCTCACAGAGCAGTGATATTGAGCGGCTACGCTCGCTGATCTGCAAAGTGGTTGCGGAGGTCAACGAGCAGGTGGCAGGCTATAAACGTATTGTCGCATTTGATATCCGGACGGAAGAACTCGAAAAGACTTCTACCCGGAAGATCAAACGTTTTTTGTACAAGTAACGAGCATTCAAAAAGGTAAATAATTACAGGGAACTGGCCCTTCACACCGAAAAATGGGCGGTTGTTTCCATCGTGCGCAATTGATGTCTCCGTCCATAGCGTGTTGGCGCACGGAGTGTACGCCGAGCACCCAAATAATTAATCTCATCGATCCATATTTTTGGGGAAATCCGGCGGTTGTTTATTTTTGACATCGCCTGCTCTTTTTCTTATGGTTGGCATTGTTAACATTAGACGATACTACGGAAAGGTAAGTTATGTATTCCCGCATTATCAATCGGACGGCTCTGGTTATCATGATTATGGTTTCGGTAATAATATCACTCAGTTGCTCCGAAGAGAAAACCGTAGCAGGCGACCCCGGACCCCGAATTATTGGAGATCTGAACCAGGCGGCCCAGTTGTATGACGTTGTCCAGCCTGAAGACTGTGTTACTAATGGCGGCGTGGTTTCGGCTCTGACCGGAAAGCTCAATAATGTTGATCTCAATAACGTCAAGATTGTCATGTACACGGAAAGCGGCGGTTACTACGGAACTATTCGCGTATTTGCTGACGACGGCACTTTCTCGATGGATCTGCCCTGTGATCGTCGGGTGCGCCTGGTTCTGGCCGAGGCTGACTGGAATCATGCGTCTTCATATTCGAACGGGCCGCCCGCGGTGGCCGATCCAATCCTCGGTGTTTTCTGGGGTATTGACCGGGTGGTTGGTAGTATCAATGGGCTGGTACGGGATGCTTTCGATAATTCTTTTGTCGAAGGTGTGGCGGTTTCATGGAGTATAAACGGTGACAGTGGTCAGGCTACGACCGATGCTGATGGTTATTACGCGGTAGGTTCTATAATTTCTTCGGGGAGCTATGATTTCGTGTTTAAGAAAACCGGATATCCCGATATAAAGCAGGCCGGTGTGATTCCTTCGCTGGACAGCCTCAAAGGATCAAACAACTACCCTGGTGATATCGACTACGTGGAAAGTATGGAGGTCTATTTCCCGCCGCTGACCTCATCGCTATCCGGGTATGTGCAATACATTGATCCCGGAACGTTGGATACGCTCCCGGCTCAGAATGTGGAAGTACAGTTGATGCTGGGGGAGAGAGTCATTGACAATCTGATGAAAGACACGACTGATGTCAACGGCTACTACAGTTTCGATCCGGTGCCTACATCCGACAGCCTGACTATGACCGTGCCGGCCTTTGTCCTTGCGGCCAACACTTACGGCCCTGTCGATTCCACTTTGGTATTGTTGCCGGGGCAGACCGTTATTAATGCTTTGCTGTCTTCAGGGGGTGGCGGAAGTTACCGCCTTATTAAAGAGCCGTCCCGCAGGTAGTTTGATCCGATTGGAAAAAACCGCATTGACGAAAACGGGATTTCCTTTATATTGAAACGTCTGCAAGCTCGAAGTAACTACATAGAGAGAGAATCGTATGAACAGACGGACTATTCCGGGTCTGGCAGGACTGGTTGTTCTGGTTCTGGCCACGGCTATTTTCCCCGCTTCAGTTACCCTTGACTCGGTCGAAGGGCTCTACGCGCCTGATACATTAAGCACGGAAGTTCCGGTTGTTTTCAATTTACGTTGGACCAACACCGGCGTGGGCGCGCCTCTCAAGGGTTTTACCAACGGTTTCGAACTGGCTTCCCCGGACGGCGCAGTCTGGACACCTCTGATCGGAGATACTGCGGCAGTAGGGATGGGGGTTTTGTATGACCTCGTTGTGTCGATCAATTACTATGGTGTGACCGGCTCTGGTGCGGACACTATCGCGCTCGGCGCTTCGGTGATGACCAACAGTGGTTTCCCCGATGGGTATGATGCGGTGACCTTTATGATAACCACCCAGTTTGACGCCGGCCAGAGCGGCAGGACAGTCTGTCTGGATTCCACCAGTTACTATCTGCCGGTGGGACTATGGCTGTGGGCGTATGGAACCGGTTACGGTAATGTTGTCCCCGACTGGAGCGGGCCGCACTGTTTCACAATATATGATCCGGATATCGACAATGATGGTGTCGACAACAGTATTGACAATTGTCCGTCGGTTCCGAACAGCGATCAGGCTGATATCGATTCCGACCTGATTGGTGATTTGTGCGACAATTGTCCCACGACGGCCAACAATGATCAGACCGACTCTGACGGCGACAGTATCGGTGATTTGTGTGATAACTGTCCGAGTGTTCCCAATCCGAATCAGGATGATAGTGACGCCGACGGAGTGGGGGATTCCTGCGATGTCTGCGCCGGTTATGACGATAATGCCGATGCCGACGGCGACACTGTTCCCGATGGCTGCGATAACTGTCCGACAGTTGCCAATGGCGATCAAACCGATTCGGATCTCGACGGCGTTGGCGATGCCTGCGACCTTTGCGAAGGATATGACGATAGCGCCGATGCCGACGGTGATACGGTTCCTGATGGTTGCGACAACTGTCTTACCGTGGCCAATCCCCTGCAGGAAGATAGCGATGCCGATTCAGTCGGGGATGCCTGCGACAATTGCGTAAATGTTCCGAACCCGGACCAGGCTGACAGCGATTCCGATGGTGTCGGAGATGCCTGTTGCTGCCGGATTCGCGGTGATGTCAATCATGATAATTCGCCCACTATCGACATTGCCGATCTGGTATATCTGGTCGATTACATGTTCACGGATGGCCCGGCGCCGTCCTGTTTCATTGAAGCGGATATAAACGCCAGCGGTAGTGACGCCCTGGATATCGCCGACCTGGTATATCTGGTGGATTTCATGTTCAACGCCGGTCCCGCCCCGTCCGACTGTCCGTAAGCCAACCGCAAATATTAATAATGAGCCTCGTCCCGGAATCTGGTCCGGAGATGAGGCTTGCTTATATCATTCCGGACTTACGGTGAGGTAAGCAACCGGTTAGTCTCTCCGACCGCTATGAACCGCGTACCGTTCCAGGTAACGCCCTCTATCGAGCCGGTGCCGGACTGACCCCGCCCGACCCATTCAAGACCGTCCGAGGATGATAAAAGAGTCAGCTCCTGACCGACCGCTATCATCAGCGACCCGGAATAGGTTACATCATTCAACTGTTTATGGTCTTCCGAGGGAACATCCCAGAGTTGCCGGTCCCAGCTGTTACCGTCCACCGAGGTGAAGATATCCCCGCCCGACCCGACAGCGACAAACATGGTGTCGATCCATGCAATCCCTTTGAGGAACGGTTTTTCCGGAATTCGCGTTAGGGCCCAGTCCGGCGTAGTCGCGTCAGACGCGATTGCCACCAGACCGCTGTCGCCGACGGCGACAAAAAGATTTCCAGAAAAGGCTACGGCCCGAAAATGTTCGCTGGTATTGAGATTGGGCACTTTGGTCCAGAGATCAGCATCCGGAGAGGTCATGATAGTGCCGCTTCGTCCCACCGCGACGATCACATTCGATGAAGAGGCAACATCGTAAAGATGGTTGATGGTTGCGGTAGTCGTATCCCAGCTTTGGCCGTCGTTGATTGATGTAAGCACGGTGCCGTTATCTCCAACCGTAATGAACATGGCATCCGGGGCTGAACGATATGTTATGCTTCTGAGCGCGCTGTTGCCGCCGGAACGCATTAACATCCACTCAAGGCCGTTGTTCGACGACAGAATTGTTCCGTCCGAGCCGACAGCCAGACAAAGCGTGTCGGCGCCCATGCGGCAGGTTACATCGAAAAGGTCGATATTGGCGCCATTCAGTCTCGACACCCAATCGATACCGTCTTCCGAAGTAAAAGCTGTCTGGGCCAGCCCTACCGCCACGAAACGTCCGTTGTCTTCATTCCATATAGTCGCCCTCAGATTGCCGGCCAGACCGTTCTCCCTGAGGGTCCAGGTGACGGCATCTTCTGAAGTCATGATCAGCCCGTCCTGTCCCACAACTACAATTCGATCATTGGAAACGGCCACGCTGTACAGATAATTACCCAGACGTGACTCTCGTTCGGTCCAGGTGCCGGCGTCGGGTGAAGTCATGATCATTCCGTCCTGACCGACCGTTATGTACATAGAAAGTCGCGACGACCAGACAATATCGTATAACCAGGCGGTGGTAACGGTCACGCCTTCGTTAAACCAGGCATTGCCGTTAGATGAAGTCAGTCTTGTCCCAACAGCGCCTACCGCCACAAACTCAGAGTTTTCTTCCGACCAGGTGACACCGTACAAGTCCAGCAGGAGCGGAATAGTGTCGGCCAGATGCCATTCATTCAGATCATCGGACCAGTAGATGTATCCGTTCTGCCCGACGGTCACTACTCGTTCATCCGATGAAACCGCCAGTCCGTTGAGCCATCGCCCGCCGAAGTCAACCGAGTCGGGTGTCACTTCTGTCCAGTTGAACCCGTCAGCCGAACGCAGAATAACGGAGTTGTCACCGACGGCCACGAAATCGGTTGATGTTGCCTCGACTTCAAGGAGTACTTCATTGGTCGGGCTATTCTGCTCGCTCCAGACTATACCGTCTGAAGATGTCATAATGAGCCCACCGTCGCCTACCGCGACAAACATCTGGTGAGCATCGGACCAGGTTACGTCTATCAGGTCACCGGCGAAACCGGTCGAGCGAAGGGTCCAGACTATTCCCGGTTCTGTTTGGTCGGTGTCGACCGTTCCGTTATTATCACTACATGAAAAAACTGCAAGTAATAGCGCGGCCAATATGACAAGTGTGCGGGCAGAATACAACCAGGACATCAAAAGCTCCTTCTTTTCGTCTTATACCGCCGGAGGCCGTTAGCGTACCTTGTAAAACAGGTTCGCCCGGCGACGTGGCGGCTGGTAATATTGATAAAAAGGTAACAACGGGCAAGGAAAAATCCCGGGCAACGCGCACCGCAAATGATATCTTCAAAAGTTCCGCAGATCGGGATCCCTCACGGGTTACGATTTCAACCGGTCGCGAACGCAATAAACCTTCGTAAATCCAATATTAATGGGAGGGAGTCCGGTGATTACTCCGCTTGACAATAACTCGGCATTCGGTTACTTGAGAATATGATCGTCACTATCTCGCGGAAAGCCTCAGATGAGGAACAGTATGATGGGTAGACGTCCCCGCTCACAATCGGACCGAAGGCATCGTCACACCGATCTCACTGCAACGGTAAGATCATATACTGAGGACGATCTGTTCGATATCATAGGAAAAGCTGAAAACGATCCCCTGGTGTTGATTCTCGACGGTGTTCAGGATCCGCATAATCTTGGAGCCTGCCTGCGGACTGCCGAGGTGGCCGGCGTAGACGCAGTTGTGACACCGCGTGACCGTGCGGTCGGTTTGACGAACACGGTTCGCCTTGCCGCCGCCGGGGCGGCGGAACGGATACCCCTGGTACAGGTCACCAACCTGGCTCGCACGCTCAAGGCGCTGAAAGATACAGGCGTCTGGCTGGTCGGCACTACCGACAAATCAAAACAATCGCTCTATGATATCGAACTGACCGGACCATTGGGACTGGTCATGGGGGCGGAGGGTAAAGGACTCAGGCGGCTCACCGCAGAGCAGTGCGACTTTCTGGTGCGGATACCGATGCGGGGCACGGTCGGATGTCTGAACGTTTCAGTTGCAACCGGCGTCTGCCTTTTTGAAGCGGTGCGACAACGGATGAATAAGATACCGTCTTCACGGCAGTAGATCATCTGTTGGCTGAGCCGCGCAGCGTAGATATTGAAAATCATTCGAATACTCCAAGAAAAAGCTTGACAACATAGTCCTTTTTGCATAAAGTGTTCATGTTAACGTTACCGATCCCAACCTCCAGTAGTTATACCGTCATATATTAGTTTGATTTATCGTTCTGTCTATTCTATTGCGGACGATCAGCAGCAACGCTCGGGTCTGCCCGGCAAGGTCGGATGAACATGACAGGGAATATCAATTATGCGGCAGGATAGCTGCAAACAGAACAGTATAATCTCCTTATTCTTCATAATACAGTGGCAGGGGGGATGTGGTTTGGTTTCAGGACCGGGCGGCTGGGATCCCGGTTCGACCCCGCATCCCCCGATAATTCACAATTCACGGGATACTTGCAGCGTCGGGGGAGATGATGCCCGACCCGAACGGGGATACCGAGCGCAGGCTGACGCCGGGAGCGTGCTTGCATAATTCGTCCGGATTCCCAGCGGATCCGCCATACAGGAACCCTGTCCCGAGCCACCGGGGCAGGGTTTCCTTTGGTTGCTTCGAACAGGGTTGCCTTGCCTGTTAACGATATTTTACGACGGGAACCGGTTGTCGGCATTATTGTTCTTATAACCAAATAACCGGAAACAAACCTTCATAGAGGATATTTTATATGTTTAAGAAAAACGCCCTGCTTGTATTGTTACTTGCTTTCGCTGTCGGCGGGACGCAGGCGGCGACCTGGAATATCGATCAGGCGCACAGTTCGGTCGGTTTCACGGTGCGGCACATGGTCATATCGAAGATAACCGGGAAGTTTAACGACTTCGATGGCACTGTTGAATTCGACGGCGAGGACCTCTCTTCAGGAAAGGCTCAGGTCACAGTCCGGATGGCTTCGGTTGATACCGATAACGAGAAACGTGATGATCACCTCAGGACCGGTGATTTTTTCGAGGTTGAAAAATACCCCACTATGACCTTCAAATCTACCCGGGTCAGCAATGTCGACGGCGACAAGTTCCGGTTGACCGGGATCCTTACGCTGAAAGATGTATCCAAAGAAGTGATTTTTGACTGTAAGTTCAACGGCAAGCTCAACGATCCGTGGGGAAATGTGCGCGCCGGATTCTCCGCCGAGACGGAGATCAACCGTCAGGATTTCAACGTGAGTTTTTCAAAAGTACTCGATGGCGGCGGTCTGGTGGTCAGCGATAATGTCAGGATCAACCTGGAGTTGGAATTGATCCAGGCCAAAGAACAAGCGGCCTCCGGCGAATAGGAAGCCAGTTGTAAACAACAAGTCGTCCGGATGACACCGGACGGCTTTCTCTTTACGTTCAAAGGATAATTGATCGTACTCGTCTGCTATCACACCATGCGCCGCATCAGTCCAACCACTTTTCCGGCTATGCGAAACTCGCCTGATTTATTGTCGATTATGATCGGCTTGAAAGCGTCATTCTCAGGTTGCAGGCGGATACGTTCGCCCTCCGGGAAATACCTTTTAACGGTAGCTTCTTCACCGATAATCGCCACTATGATGTCACCTTTTTGCGCTACCTGCTGTTTCTGTACAATAACGATATCACCATCATGAATCCCCGCATCTTTCATCGAGTCACCGGTTACCCTCAGTGTGAATTTGTCTCCTTTCGGCAGGAAGCTCTCGTCGACTGCGATCTCACCTTCCTGATTTTCGATAGCATCGATCGGCAGACCGGCCGGCACCGAACCAACCAGCGGTAACCGGCTGACTTCTCCCATCAGCGACCGGGTAAGTTCAAGGCCGCGTGATATAAACGGATGCTTTCTGAGATACCCTTTGCGGATCAGGGCGTTCAGGTGCAGTCTCACTCCGTTGGTAGAGCTGATGCCGAACTTTTCGCCGATTTCACGAATGGTCGGACTGTGTCCTCGTTGAGTTATTTTCTGCCTGATAAACTCCAGGATCGCGCGTTGTTTGTCGGTCAGCTTTTTCATCTTTTCATACCGCCGATTATAGTCTCTATCGCATATACCATACTGCCCATTTGGGCAGTTGTCAATATGTTTGTCGGTATGAGCTTCAGAATGTGACACTTATCGAAACTTGGGAAACATGGACTAATTATTGCATCGGACCGTTATTTGGCCTTATCTTTCATTGTAGAAGCGGCCTGAATGAAAAATCGAAAGGATCCATATCATGGCGACATACATACTAATGACCAAACTGGCGCCTGAGGCGGCCTCGCGAATGAATGAACGTGAGGAGCTGGGGAAGTCCTGGCTCAAACAGGTGCATGAAAAATGTCCGGAAGTGAAGTTTATCGCTCACTATGGATTGCTGGGGACCTATGACTTCATGGCGATCTATGAAGCTCCCAACGAGGAAGTGGCGGCCAAGGTTTCGATGATCAGCATGAACAACGGTGCCTTCATTGCCGAAAGCTGGCAGGCGATTCCGTACAAACGGCTGGTGGAACTGTCCCGCGAGATTTGAACGGTTGAAAGAACGCTTTAACCCGAAGGTTTGAAAGCTGTCGGGAGCGTCCATACCGGAAGCGAACAGACGATAAAACCGGACCAGGACATTGCAGGCAGAAGATTTACAACACGGAGACAAAATGACAAAAGATTTCAGCCCGATCAAAGCTACCGATATCACCGACAATATCTTCAAACTTATCGGCGAGGACTGGATGCTGGTAACCGCCGGGACGCTTGATTCATTCAACACCATGACGGCCAGCTGGGGCGGTATGGGAGTGCTCTGGAACAAAAATATCTGCTGGTGTGTGATCAGACCGCAGCGGTATACATACCAGTTTGCCGAGAAAGCGGATCGCTTCACGCTCAGTTTTTTCGACAATCAGTATCGTGACGCTCTCAAGTTCTGCGGCACGAAGTCGGGACGCGATGTGGACAAAATGACCGCAACCGGGTTGACGCCGGTATCCTTTGAGAGCGGCGCGGTGTATTTCGAACAGGCGCGTTTGGTGCTGGAATGCCGCAAGGACTATATCCACGACCTCGACCCGGCCAATTTCCTGCGCGACTATATTAAAGCGGAATACCCAGGCGAGGATTATCACCGGCTTTATCTTGGCGAAGTCGTGAACTGTCTGCGACGGGGGTAGGGGCAGGGGGGGCGTAAGAGGTTCGAATGGAGGATCATGGCAAAGCTATACCCGAATGAGCTGACAGAGGCATTCAGCGGGTATCGTACACCTTCTGAAAGAAGAGTTTATGAGAAATTCGGGAGAGAATTATCCGGCGCTTATCATGTTTTTCATGATTTTTTGTGGGATGACCCATCTCTTGATGACAGCAAAACTTCAGGCCAAATTGATTTTTTAATTGTTGATCCGTCTTACGGATATATAGCCCTTGAGGTCAAGGGTGGACGTTGTGAATATAACCCGGAGTATAGGTCATGGAGTAGTATAGATCGCAACGAACATAAGAACTCGATTACCGACCCTTTCGAGCAGGCCCGCGCGGCCGGCCGTGTGATATGTAAGTTGCTTCTTAAACAACCGCACCTGGCTGATATATATATCCCGCACCATCATGCTGTTATCTTTCCTGATTGCGTCTTTAAGAAAAGAGATATTCGAGCAGATATCCACGCATGGCAGCTGCTTGATCAGGAATCTATGTTCAACCTTGAGAAAAGCATCAGCATATTGTTTACGCAGGCATTCCCAAAAGGAAAGATACCTCAGGAGCATGGCAAGCTCATACTGTCCGGGATACGCCGTTTATATGGTGACGTACCGCTTAAGGGACAAACCCCTGTTGCCGTCCGTATCAGAGAGATAGCTAAGAAAATGATCGACCTTACGGATGACCAACTACAACTCCTCGACTCTCTTCAGGCTCATAAACGTCTGCTAATCCGCGGGTGTGCCGGTTCAGGCAAGACGACGTTGGCTGTTCACAAGGCAAAGATGCTTGCTGACTGTGGAATGAAAGTGCTGCTTGTATGTTTCAATATACCCTTGAGTCAGTATCTGCGCCATGAATGTGAAGCATGCTCTGATATAACGGTCGGATCATTTCATGATCTATGCTTCAAGTGGATGGAGGAAATAGGTCGGCCGGTTTCTATTATCGATGATAATGAGTGGTGGTCGGAAACTTTCCCTAACCTGGTTGCCGACCATATTGACTCAATTGAACACCGCTTTGATGCCATTATTATTGATGAAGGTCAGGATTTTAAGGAAGCGTACAGGGACCTCCTTGAAATGTTCCTTGTCAGCGATGATGATTCGATTTTCTACATATTTGCGGACGCGAATCAAAATATCTACAAAGGTGAAATGGATATCCCCATGATCACTGCTCCCGTTCAACTCAACCGGAACCTTCGCAATACGAATCAGGTATTTGAAGCTGTGCAAAGGTCCTGTGAGTTGGATGAAAAGAACAGACCAAGTGGAATTGACGGACCTGCGGTGGAATATCACGAGTACTCTGATGATGGTACAATGATCGAGACAATCAAGAAGATTCTTGAAAAACTTGTGGCTGACAATATGACGGCACAGGATATAGTTATTCTGGGTACGAAATCGCAGAAGAGAACTAAGCTTCAGTACGGTACCAGGATCGGTCCTTTTCCGCTTGTTGAGAGGAGGCAGAATAGTGACGAGATTCTGACAATGACTGTTCACAGATTCAAGGGGCTTGAGAGTCCTGTGGTTATCTTGTGTGAAATCGATGAAGATATCCGGTACAATCTCAACGAAATACTCTACATTGGTCTGACGCGTTCAACTGGAATGCTGTTTGTTCTGTGCAAGAAAGGTATGGTTGAGCGCATACAGGATCGGCAGGGAAATGTCACAACTGAATAGCTTTAGGCAGAATGCTATCCCACCCGTCGGAACCCTTTGCGGGTTCCGACTTTTTACTTGATCAATTACAAGGGAAGAGGCTCAGCTTTCTTCCTCTGCTTCGCGTTTGGCCGCTTCGATGACTTTCTGGGCGGTATCGTGCGGAACTTCCTCGTAGCGGGCAAACTCAAGCGAGTACACACCCTGTCCCTGAGTCATCGAACGCAAATCGACCGCGTACTGGTACAGCTCCGCCTGCGGGACAGCCGCACGGACGATCTGGTTGCGACCGTCGGGGTCCATGCCGGCGATCTTGCCGCGACGAGCCGAAAGGTCGCCCATCACATCACCAGTGTATTCATCCGGAACGACCACTTCGATATTGTAAATAGGTTCCAGCAAAACCGGTTTGGCTTCCATGAAGGCCTCGCGAAAAGCCATCGAGCCGGCGATTTTGAAAGCCATATCGGAGGAGTCTACATCATGATAAGAGCCAAAGAATAAAGTTACCTTAACATCAACCACCTGGGCTCCGGCCAGGCCGCCTTTCTGCATCGATTCGACGATACCTTTCTCGACAGCCGGGATGAACTTGGCCGGGATAACGCCGCCCTTGATCTCATCGATAAACTCAAACCCGGCGCCGCGCGCGTTCGGTTCGATCCGAATATGCACGTCACCAAACTGGCCGCGACCGCCGGACTGTTTCTTGTGGCGATACTGTTTCTCGGCCTTGCCTTTGATCGTTTCGCGGTAGGGGATCTTCGGGCGAACCAGCTCAACCTCGACGCCAAAACGGTTCTTCAGTTTTTCGGTCAGTACTTCGATATGCGTCGGACCCTGACCGTATAAAACCTGCTGGGCCAGAGCGGCATCGGAGACCAGACGGAAAGTGGGGTCTTCCTCGTGAAGTTTGGTCAGGCCGCTTGAAATCTTTTCCTCGTCTCCTTTTGATTTGGCTTTGATGGCCACATCCATGACCGGATTCGGATATTCCACCGGCGGAACCAGGAGGCTGAGGGCTGACGACGAAAGACTGTTGCCGGTATGAGTATTTTTCAGTTTCACCAGCACGCCGATATCGCCGGCTACAATCGACTGCATATCCACGCGGTTCTTGCCCTGGAATGTGTATATCTGGGATACCCGTTCACTGTTTGAGGTCTGTTGATTTTTCAAGTCCATACCGTTCTTCAAAGTTCCCGAGTAAACTTTCATATACGACATGTCGCCGAGATGACTTTCCGAGACGGTTTTGAAAACATAGGTCAGGGGTTGACCGGCCGGGTCACAGGGAACCTCGACACTGTCCTCGGTGCCGGTCTTGATTGCTTGCAAAGGCGGGATGTCATTCGGAGCCGGGGCATGACCGGCGATAAAATCCAGAAGCAGACTTACTCCGATATTCAGCGAGGCTGAGCCGCACAGGATAGGGTAGACCTTGCCCGAACGGAGCGACTTGGCAAACCCGGCGGCGAAGTCTTCATCGGAAAGCGTCCCCTCCTCGAAAAACTTTTCAAGAAGGGCGTCATCACCCTCAGCCGCCGATTCGATAAGTTTTTCTCGACCGGTCTGGGCAGCATCTTTCAGATCAGCCGGTATTTCAGTTTCAACCGCCTTACCCTTGTCGTCAAAAGTATATGCCTTGTTGGTCAGCAGATCTACCACACCCTTGAACGAGCCCGCCTCTCCGATAGGAATCTGCACCGCCGCCGCGGCCACGCCGAACACTTCATTGAGACTGTCAAGGTTGGCCTGCCAGCGCACATTCTCCTGTTCCATCTTGTTTACGAAGAAAATCCGCGCGATCGGTTTCTCGCCGAGGGCGCGCCACTGCATCTGAGTGCCGACCTCTACTCCGGAGGTCGCATTGATGACAAACACTGCCGTATCCGCTACCGCGGCGCTCGAATGAAGCTCGCCCATAAAATCCGGGTGCCCGGGGCAGTCAAGCCAGTTGATTTTGGTATCGTTCCAGGGGGTAGCCAGAAGCTTGGCTGCGATCGTGGTATTTTTGGAAATCTCTGTCTCCGTATGGTCCAGAAGCGAACTGCCGTCGTCCACCCGTCCGATACGGTTATTAATTCCGGCATTGAACGCTACGGCATCAGCCAGACTGGTTTTGCCGCAGCCACGTTGACCGGCCACGCAGATGTTACGGATTTTGTCAGTCGTAAATTCCTTCACCGGAATCCTCCAAACAAGCTTTGAATTTGCAGTGTCACAGGCCCTTACGGTTACACCGGTTCGGAGCCAAGGTCACAATGATATTAAAATAGCCCCCGGATGTCAAACTGTTTAGCTTTGGCCGCCGATCTCTTTTTTCTCCTTAGTTGAAACGACGGTCGGGAGGTCGGGTTACTGACGATTGTTCAGTCATATCGTTTTTTCCCGCGATGTTTCGTTGAAGAAAGTTAGTTATGCTTTCGGGTAAGCCTGGCGATGAACTGCTGTCCCTTTTTTCCTTGACTTGAATCTGGGGCGGCGATAGATTGCCTGCTGTTGTTTTGCACAAATGCGAGGTCTCGCGCGTCTGAAAATCAGAGGCGTGGGGTGTCCTGAAGGACAAACAGAGAGCCCCTGTTGAAGACTTCACCATAGTTGGCGCCGGAATTGGCCGGTATCGACTTAAAAGCAGAAGTTTGGAATATAACATTTTGAACCCTCGCCGGCTAACGACCGACAGTTTTCTCAGACCAGGATTCCCCCTGGTCTTGTTGCTTGCCTGTCTTATTCCTGCTATTTTATGTATGAGCGTACAAGCGGAAGGAGCGCTATCCGACACTGCCGGGCAGGTTATAGATGCTGTAAATGACAGTGTGGTTGCGCTTTACACGCCGTCCCCGGTTGCCAGCCTGAAAGTTGCGGATACCGATAACGATGCCGGCGGCAGCATTACCGTCAGTTGGAGCGCATCTCCTGACGACCGGACCGATGGGAAAGTCAGGCTTTACCGGGTGATGCGGGCCGAAGCAGTCAACGGACTGCCGGGTGAGTTTTCTGAAGTGGGGGACACGCCCGCCGGTAAAAGCGAGTATGAAAGTCCGGACGGGAACACCGTTGACGGTGTCGAGTATTTCTACAAGGTTTTAGCTGTTAATCTCGTTTATGATGAAAACGGAGATATAACGGAGTACGTTTCGGAGTCGGCGGTTGTCGGGCCGGTGATGTCGTTACCGCAGTGGTTTGACTGGCGTCGGATCAATACGCTGGTCGGTATGATCCTGCTGTCGTTTTTCATTATTTATTACATATCACAGGCCAAAGCGGGCAAAAAGCTGTTGATCCGTAAGATTGCCGGGATGGAAGCGGTCGATGAAGCGGTCGGACGCGCGACTGAAATGGGGAGGAAGATATTCTATATCTCAGGCATCGGCGATATGGACAACATGATGACCATTGCCGCCATGACCATTCTGGGCCGGGTGGCTGAGTTGTCGGCCCAGTATGAGACTTATCTCGAAGTCCCGGTGTGTCGTTCGATGGTTATGGTCACCGCACGCGAAGTGGTCAAGGAAGCGCACTCCAAAGTGGGCCGGCCGGATTCATATAAAGATGACCAGGTTCATTACCTGACCGACGACCAGTTCGGTTACGCGGCAGGTGTTGATGGTTTGTTTGTTCGCGAGAAACCGGCTACGATATTCTTCATGGGGCAGTTCTACGCCGAATCGCTGATTTTAGCCGAGACCGGCAACTCGATCGGGGCCATTCAGATCGCCGGTACCGCGATGCCATCGCAGTTGCCGTTCTTTGTGGCCGCCTGTGATTACACATTAATAGGTGAGGAACTGTTTGCCGCTTCCGCATATTTGTCCAGAGAACCAAAGTTATTAGGCTCGCTTAAAGGACAGGATATAGGCAAGGCGGTAGTGCTGGTGGCGATACTGTTGGGCGTGGTGCTGGAGACATTTGATATATTGCAGCTTTCAAACCTGTTTTCGGTCCTTGATTGATTATGAGACGAGAAATACCATTAATAATAACTGCGATAGTCGGCATCGGTTTTGTGATCCAGTATTTCATCCCGCACTGGCCGTTCAGTAAAATGTCCGACTGGTTCTCCGACTGGTTTTCGATTGTGCAGGCCTGCGCCATTATTCTCGGCTCCCTTAATCTGCTGAAACTTTCGTCCATCAAAGTAATGAAACGAAAAGAAGACTGGGAATATGCCGCGGTTATCATTGTCAGCTTCCTTTTGATGCTCATTGTCGGACTGGCCGGGGGGCGCGATTTTCGTGAACCGGGGACAGCTTTCGACTGGCTTTACAATTTTGTTTATATTCCGCTTTCGGCGACTATGTTTGCAATTCTGGCGTTCTATGTTGCTTCCGCTTCCTACCGGGCTTTCCGTGCGAGGAACTTCGAGGCCACGCTGTTGCTGGTTGCGGCGTTCTTCGTTATGATAGGACGGGTGCCGGTCGGTTATACCTTGTCATCATTTATGCCGGACGGCTGGCAGTTGTCCAACCTGGCCTCGTGGGTGATGACCTTCCCTCAGGCGGCCGGCCAGCGGGCAATTATGATCGGGATCGGCCTGGGGATTGTATCGACATCGCTGAGAATCATCCTCGGACTGGAACGATCTCATATAGGCGGGGGTGAGTAAATGAGCACTCGTGTCAAAGAGATTATCGCGCTTGTGGCTATTACCCTCTTTTGTGTATTTTTCTACGTTGGAAAAGTTCTCGGGTGGGGGCCGTATGAGTTCCCGACCTGGCTTTCGGTAGTGGTGATTATTGCTATCGGGATATCGCTGCTGTGGATCCTGGTGCTGACTTTGAAGGGACGCCTGATAGAGCGTCGCGTGGTGTTCCTGTATGTAGGATTTGCCGTGGCGCTGCCGTTGTTTATGAATCTTACTCAGAAGATTTCGGTGTCGCCGGAGGTGCAGCAGCTTTATGATTCGCTCGCGAAGTTGTCCCCCGGTTCACGAGTGCTGTTGTCGTTTGATTATGATCCGCCGTCGGCTCCTGAACTGCAGCCGATGGCCGAGTCCATAATTCGTACCTGTTTCGAGCGTGATCTGAAAGTTATTATTATGGGGCTCTGGCCGCAGGGACCGCAACAGGCCAACCTGGCGTTGGAAAAAGTATTCGAGGATGAAGCCATCAAAGAGAAAAACCTCGAATACGGAGTCGATTATGTAAACCTCGGCTTTCAATCCGGAAATGAGTTTGTGATCCAGCGGATGGGCGGATCCTTCCGTTCGATGTTCCAGACCGATTACAGGGGGAACCGTTATGAGGATCTGCCGCTGGTCAGAAACGTGCGCAACTTTTCCAATATCGACTATAGCGTGAACTTCTCAGCCGGGTTCCCCGGCACGGTGGAGTGGGTACAGATCGCGACCGATCGGTATGGCCTCGATCTTGGCGCCGGAAACACCGCCGTGCAGGCGCCGCAAATGTATGTTTATCTCGATGCCGGACAGTTGAGCGGTTTGCTGGGCGGAATGAGTGGCGCGGCGGAATATGAATCGGTGGCTAAGTATCGGGGTAAGGGGACCAAATTTATGCTTTCGCAGTCGTTCGCTCACGTGGTGGTGATCGCTTTTATTCTGATAGGTAACGTCGCCTTTTTCCTGGGCGGCCGCAAATCAAAGTTGCAGGGGAATTAGGAGCCGGGATTATGGAACATTTTGCACTCTGGCTTGGCGCTTTCCTCACAATAGGGATTCTCTCGTTCCTTTATAAAGACAACGTCTGGTACAAGCTGAGCGAAGCGATCTTTGTAGGTATCTCCGCCGGTTTCTGGGTTGCGACACTATTCTGGGACAATATCGTCGGCAAGTTCTGGGATGGACGGGCAGAGGAACCGATGCTCTGGGTCGGGGCGGTTCTCGGTTTTTTGATGTTGCTCAGGCTGGTGCCGAAAGCGGGATGGATTTCGCGGTGGCCGCTGGCTTTCATTGTTGGTGCGACATCCGGTTTGTGGCTGATGAATTACCTCGCCTCGAATATCATGGCTCAGGTTCAGGCCACGATCATGCCGCTGCTTTCAACCGAGTACGGCGCCGGGTTTGATGCCGATCTGGCAATGATCATCGGCAACCTTGTCATTGTCGTTGGAACTTTCACCGGGCTGGTTTACTTTTTCTTTTCAAAAGAACACAAGGGTGTCTTCGGCGGCACGGCGCGAGTCGGGATTTTCTTTATTATGGTCACTTTCGGCGCGTCTTTCGGTTACACGGTGATGAGTCGTATGTCGCTGTTGATAGGCAGAATCGATTTTCTGCTGGGTGACTGGCTGGGGATGATTGGATAGTGGTCCTGTCCGGCTCTACATCTTGCGCGCGCCTTCGTCTGTTTTCGATTATCATAATTGTTGTTGTCGTTTCATTGTGTCCGGTCCCGGAGTTAGTTGCGCAGAGCGCAGAGGTGGTTGATACCGCTGCTGTGGTCGATTCAAATAAGATTGTTGTCGCTCCGCCTGCGTCGGTGACGGTCGAAGACGGCAAGTACGACAACGGCGACACCCTGATAGTGAAGTGGGAGCTTTCGATTGATGATCGCATCCCCGGGAGTAAAGTCCTCGGTTATCGCATTTATCGTTCGGTTAATGGCGGACAGGCAACCCGGATAGGGGAGCAACCTCCGGGCGCTACGAAGTTCACCGACAAGGATGTTGAAAAAGACAGCAGTTATTCTTACACGGTGGCGGCGCTGACGGAAACAGGTGAGTTTGCATCCGAGCCGACAAAAGCTGTTTCACCACAACCGGAGTGGTTCAATTTCGGACGCTTGTCGTTATTGATAATAGCTTTGGTGATAGGCGGAGCGGTAATCTATTTCGTCGAGACGGCCAGACGGGGCAGGCAGTTGTTCGTACGCAAGATTGCCGGTCTGGAAGCGATCGATGAAGCTGTCGGTCGCGCCACTGAGATGGGGCGTCCGGTTCTGTTCATTCCCGGTATCAATGACATGGACGATGTACAGACGCTGGCCGCCCTGACTATTCTGGGGCGAGTATCCCGGACGATCGCCGACTACGACTCAAAAATATTCATGCCGGTATCACGCTCGCTGGTGATGACGGCCGCGCGGGAAACAATCAAGGCTTCATATCAGGCGGCCGGTCGCCCGGATGGATACAGTGACGACATGGTCAATTATGTCACCGATGAACAGTTCGGATACGTGGCCGCGGTTGACGGCCTGATGGTCCGTGAGAAACCGGCGACGGTGTTCCTGCTGGGAGCGTTCTTTGCCGAGTCGCTGATTCTCGCCGAGACCGGAAACTCGGTCGGGGCGATTCAGATTGCCGGCACCGCCCGCCCGGCCCAGTTGCCCTTCTTTATCGCGGCGTGCGACTTTACGCTTATCGGCGAGGAACTGTTTGCGGCGTCGGCCTATCTTTCGGGCGAGCCGAGGATGCTCGGATCGCTGAAGGGACAGGATGTGGGTAAAGCTATCGCCATGCTGGCTATTGTAATTGGTGTGCTTACGGTCACTCTTGGCGATGCTTTTGATATAACGTTTATGAAACAGGTGCATAGCTGGCTGATGGACATTTTCTCGGCTACTTGATTGATATATGAGACAACAGGTTCCACTGATAATAACATTCCTGGTCGGGACGCTTCTGATCGTCTCGGTGTTTATCCCGCCGCTGGGTGATCTCGAAAGAACCTTTACGCTTTGGTTTGATATTATCGCTGTCTTTGCCTTTTTCCTCGGCGGCGGGAATCTGATGAGGGTCCATATCACAAAGCTGAGAGGACGCAGGAAAGACTGGCCGTTCTCGATCGTAACTTTGCTGGGATTCGGTACAATGCTGGCCGCCGGACTGTTCAAGATCGGCAACCCGGGTGATATCTCTTCGGCTGTGGACGCGCCCGGTTCGCTTTTCTATGACATATTCAACTCCATATTGATCCCACTGGGCTCGACTATGTACTCGTTGCTGGCTTTCTTCGTCGCATCGGCTTCTTACCGTGCTTTCCGGGCCAAGAACCGTGAGGCCACGCTTCTGTTGATAGCCGCGTTTATAATTCTGCTGGGACGCACACCGTTCGGTATGATGCTCACCGGCTGGGTTCCTGAATCTGTTTCAATACTACAAATCCCCAATCTGGCTATCTGGATAATGAACTCGCCGAACCTGGCCGGACAGAGGGCTATTATGATCGGTATCGGGCTTGGGGTGATCTCCATGTCGCTCCGTCTGATCCTTGGCATTGAACGCTCATATCTGGGACAGGAGAAATGATGTCGATGCTTGGGACGATCATATCTCTGTTGTTGATATTCGGCGGGCTGGCCTGGTTGTTCGTGCGTTCGATCAAGGGACGAGAAGTAGACCGCAGGGTTATCTTCGTGTTTATTTTCCTCGCTGTCGCCGCGCCGATTTTGTTCCCGATCACTTTTCAGGAAAAGGCGTCGATGGTCGTGAAGGGTCTTTACGATCGCATTGACAGTCTGCCTCCAGGCTCGAAAATCCTGATCTCGTTCGACTATGATCCGGCTATGGCTCCCGAAGTCCAGCCGATGGCCAACGCGATTTCGTTCCATTGCCTTGAGAAAGGGCACAAGGTAGTTTTCATGTGCCTCTGGGCGACCGGACAGACATTACTCACCGGGACAGTACAAAACGTGATCCTGCCGCGCTTCCCGGATCTGGTGGACGGAGTCGATTACATAAATATCGGCTACAAAGCGGGCAACGAAGGTGTCCTGAATGTGATCGTATCCGATTTCAAAAAGATGTT
>JAJRTA010000062.1 GCA_024278515.1 Candidatus Zixiibacteriota bacterium | reverse complement strand
ACTACCCACATTATCGCGATAGCAGTCTTCATGGTGGTACCCAGTTTGATATTTTGGAATAATATACCCATAATCTGCCCAAAATGTCAAGCGCTACCCACACACTCCAGCACCTGTACCGAAGCGTGATCGGGGTTTCCTCACATATTGGGGCCGATGTAGTTCCGCACTGTTCTTCAGTGGAACATCCCCTTTTCAGAACTGCTGTTTTCGTGGTGTCTGGTCGGCAAGTGTTGGTTCCTCCCCAATCCTGCTTTATTGTGGCTTCTGCAGTTTTGCCAAGTGCTGTTAGTAATCAAATTCAATTATTATTTTCTGTATTTTTCAAGCAGTTTCCATATCATATGATTTCTTTGCATACAATTAGCTTCCCTCGAGCCTCGTCTCATAAATAATCCAACACCTTGCGCATTCAGATTGCTACTAATACACTTATTGCAAGTAGAATTGAGGCAAAACCTCATGTATTGCTTCGAGTGATATGCATATCAGATTTTGGCATCCTCATCTTTTAGAATCAGCTTACTTTTGCGGTACACTGCTGCAAAACCACTGTTAATAGGTTTTATCTATACCTCTTCTTATGAATTTCATCGACTTATCTGACAATGTTCTTTAATGTTACAACAGATACTTCCAAATCAGGGAATTCGGATGAATACGATCAGCGACAAGTCAATAAACCCTGTAACTGCTTATTCCTCAACTTTTCCACCTGACAACCCTGCCCCGTCTTGTTTAATTCATGTCGGAGGTTCGATAGTTTGATGAAACGCCGTAAAAATGAACAGCCCGGGAACAGGTACGATCGGTTGCGGCACACCATGGTGGACCAGCAATTGGAAAGCCGGGATATCAGCAATCCCCGGGTGCTTGACGCCATGAGGCGAATCCCCCGGCACCTTTTTGTTCCGCCCAAACGAATCGAAGAGGCCTATCTCGACAGTCCCGTGCTAATAGGTTTCGGACAGACGATCTCACAGCCGTACGTGGTCGCTTCGATGACTCAGGAACTGCACCTGACCGATAATTCGCGGGTACTCGAAATCGGCACCGGTTGCGGTTATCAGACTGCTATACTGTCCGAGCTGGCCAAAGAAGTGTACACCGTCGAAGTGGTTCCCGAGTTGACCGAAAGGGCGCGACGGGTGTTGAAGAAACTAAGGTGTCGTAATGTCCGCTTCGAGGTGCGTGACGGCTCCCTTGGCTGGCCGGAGCATGCACCCTACGACGCCATTATCGTTACTGCGGCGGCGCCCCGGCTGCCACAGCCGCTGGTCGACCAGATGGCTGATAACGGACGGATGGTAATACCGTTGGCTTCGGATTCGTATGGGCGGCAGTTCCTGACCCTGGTAACGCGTGACAGTGGCAAAGTCCGACAGAAGACTCTTTACGAGGTGCGGTTCGTGCCGATGGTGGGTGAGGTCGAGGGTCGCTGAAAATCAAGCGGCCTTTTTATTCCACGCACACGCAAAACCACCGGACAGAATCTATCGGTACGGGTAACAGATGTTCTTTCCGCCTATTCCTGAGTCAAACTCACAGCCGTTCGGCCAGTTCCAGCACGATTTCCCATTCTTCCGGGCGCACCGGCTGAACCGACAATCGACTCCCTCGCCGGCAGACCTCCATCGCCTCCAGACCGGGCGTTTCTTTGAGTGTCGATAGAGGAATGACCTCTTTGAACTTTCGTACAAGTTTCACGTCGACCATGTACCAGATCGGGTTGTCTTTGGTATGCCTGGGGTCGGGATGCTGACTGGTGGGATCTTCCGCGGTGTAGTCAGGGTACCCGTCGCTGACAATTTTCATAATGCCGGCAATCCCGGGCGGATTGGTGCCGGAATTGTGAAAAAAGGCCTCGTCTCCCTTTTTTATTTGATCACGGAGCATGTTTCGCGCCTGAAAGTTGCGCACACCGTCCCAGGTAGTTGTCTGGTCCGGTTCGCCGGCCAGGTCATCGATTGAAAAACAACCCGGTTCGGATTTCATTAACCAGTATCTTTTTGGCATGTAGTGCTCCTGTACATTAGCGCCTTTCCTCTACCCCACCAGCCTGCAAAGGGTACCGGCCAGTATCGCGGCCGGGTTGCCGACAGCGTAGCCCAGAAGAGCCATCAGAATCGATACCGGCACCAGAGTCTTTTTGTGATGCGCCGCCACGATCGGGGCCGAAGCCGCTCCGCCGATATTGGCCGCCGAAGCAATCGCCGCCGTGTGAACATCAACTTTGAAAATCTTTGCCGCACCTACCAGAAACGCGCCATGGATAAAAATCCAGATAAAAGCTCCGGCCAGAAACCAGAACACGGCGCCGTCGAGATTGGACAAATCCGCTTTAGCACCCATTCGCGCCACGAACAGGTACACGAGGGCCATGGAAAAGGCGTGCGATCCGGGGATCCTGCTTGCTCGGGTAAACGACAAAGCGATGCCGACAAAGGTCACGATCAGAATCTTGTAGGTATTGGCTGAAAAGACCGGCGGAATCGGGGGCAGCATCCCGGCCAGCCAGGTGGCCAGTGCGGTCACACCGAAACCAAAGAACGCAAGGTACAGGTAATGCCTCATCTCCACCTTGCCCTTATCTGAAGTCAATTCCGCCGCCGCTTTCTCCATCTTTTCAAGACGGTCCGACGATACGCCGGTGAGTTTATTGAATCTCCCGGCAAAGCTTTTGGAGGCCAGCATGATCGGCAACCAGACCAAATACACCGCGTTGTCGGCGATCACGGCATAGCCGAAATCAAGGCTGCTTTCGTTCAAATCAAACGCCACCGCCACCGCCGCCATATTCCCGGTTCCGCCGATCCACGAACCGGCCAGCGCCGCGAACCCTTTCCAGGTCTCCGGTCCCAGTCCGTGACTGACCAGAGCAAAACCGACGGGCGCTCCCACTACCACACCAAGCGTACCGATCAGCATCACGAAAACACCTTTACCCATCACCCGAACAGTGGCTAAAATATCAACATCAAGCAACATTATCACGAGGAACATCGGCAGGATACTACTACCCATGAAATCATACACCGGTGATTGATTGGGAATGACCCCGGAGTTGTTCAGCGCTACCGGTAACAGGTAAATAAAAATCAGCGGCGGGAAGTAATCGAAAAACTTCCAGCCTGTTTTCTTCTCGATAAAGAAAAAGAAAGATGTCACCGCGGCGAGAACCGCCAGGATACCGGCCGGGGAAGTTATAAGCGATTCGTGCATAAGATGTCCTCATTGGCTGGTTTCAGCATGGACTGAAAGTAGCGAATCGAGCGGCAAAAGGCAAACTTGAGTTTGGCGGGTGATGCCATATATTAAGCCAATGACCGACCGGGTGAAACTCAAGGAGAATTATACCGCCTCAAAGTGCTGCAATCCCGTCCCCCCTGATGAAATCACCGGCTACTATTCCCACGATCGCATCATGCTGAAAGTACATCGGTCCGATTGCGACAGCCTGCTCAAAGCTGATCGGGCACGGCTTGTTGCGTTAAGATGGAAAGATATTATCGAAAAAGATGATTTCACACCTGATGATGACTACGCGGAGCTCGATTCCCTCGACTTTCGCATACTGGCCCATCATGAGAAATACGGTGTAGATTACTCGCTGGTCATGGCCCGTCTGGTGGGGATCGACAAGCAGGCGGCGTTTGACCGCCACCGGAAACTGCGTAACATGAAGCTCCTGAAACGCGTGGAACCGACAATGATCCGTTACCGCAAAGGGATTGTCGATAACAAATGGATCAAGCACCGCAACCACACCTACTACGACCTTACGAAGAAAGGTCGAGCCTATCTTGCCTGTTTTCGGAAAGAAAAAGAATGATCGGACAGTTAAAGATTCGAGAAAAACTGAGAACAAAGCATGGATTTTTTCGTTTACTATTACATGGTGAATATCAGGAATAACTTGCCATAAGCCTGCCTTGCGGCCTTATTCCATAACATTAATGAAGATGGATGCAAGAAACTATAAGCCTGTTTGAAGGAGTGTTTATGCTGTTGAGGAGACTATCCGTATTGTTGTTGGCCGGTGTTATGCTGATGGCGTTTGTAAGCAACGCCGAGGCCGGCCGTCGCGTGCGTATTTTCGGTGATCAGAACAAATCAGAAGAAGGGGCAATAAAGAAAAAGGATTCCAAAAAGGGCACTGAAAAGTCTTTTGAGGAATTGATCAAGGATCGGGTAGCTATCGAGGGACTGTTTACCTTTTATCATGACACTATCGATAACAGTTATCTGCTGTCGATCAAGCCGGAACAGATCGGCCCAATCTTTCTGCTCGGCCTCACCCGTTCTGCGGCCGAAGGAGCTTTTTTCGACAACGGCTCAATGTCGACGACGTTTCCCTTCTACTTCAAACGGGTAGGCAAGAACATAATGCTGATGGAAAAGAATCTTCGCTTCCGCGCCAACGATGAATCACCGCTCAAACGGGCGCTTGAGCGAGCCGTCTCCGATCACCTGCACGCCACCTGCAAAATAGAGTCGCAGCCGGATGATTCGACCGGAGCTGTTCTGGTGAAGCCGGAGAGTATTTTTCTCACCGATATCAGTAACATCGGTTACTTCATGAATCGAACACTAAAGACCGGACTGAGCTTTGATAAAACGAACAGCTACTTCGAGCTGGTGAAGAGTTTCCCCGAGAATACGGAGATCGATGTCCGTCTGCACTATAAAACCAACCGGCCGGTTTCGGCTCCGACCATGCAGTATCCGTACAGCATGTTCCATGTCTATCATTTTTCACTTTCCACGCTCCCTGAAACCGACTACATGCCTCGCTTTGCAGATGATCGTATAGGGCACTTCCAGACGATCTACCAGGACTACACCAATCTCGACGAGGAATCACCATACGTTCGGTTCGTCCAACGCTGGAACCTGAAGAAAAAAGATCCCTCGTCCGCGCTGTCCGAACCGGTCGAACCGATTGTATTCTGGGTTGAAAACACCGTACCCGAAGAATACCGTCAGGCATGTGTGGAGGCTATCGAGTTCTGGAACCCGGCTTTCGAGAAGATCGGATTCAAGAACGCATTAGTAGCCAAACAGATGCCCGATACTGCCGACTGGGATCCGGCTGATGCTCGTTATAATGTCATCCGCTGGATGATCATTCCGGGCGGTTCCTATGCGGTTGGCCCGAGCCGGGCCAATCCGTTTACCGGCCAGATCTATGACGCCGACATCCGCTTCTCTTCCGATTGGGTGCGCTACATGTACAACCGGATGGAGTACTATATCGATCCGGTCACTTTCGACGGGTACATGCCGAACATGCCGAATTATGAAGAATTCGGCAACGATATCGACTCCCCGTATGATTACCGGATGTGCAATTACGGCGCGGAAGCGGCCCACGAAGCCGCTTTTGCCGCCGCCTACATAAACGCCGTTTCCAACGATCTGGAAGATAAAGATGAGGCGATGAAAAAGTATGTCCATACCTACATCAGGGAAGTTCTGGCTCACGAGGTCGGACATACGCTGGGATTGCGTCATAATTTCAAAGCTTCATCAGTCTACACTCTGGATCAGATCAATGATCCGTCGTTCACAGCCGAGCACGGCACTACCTGCTCGATTATGGACTATGCTCCGCCCAACATCGCCGGACCGGGCAAAAAACAGGGTGATTACTATTCTTCCATCCCCGGCCCTTATGATGACTGGATGATCGAGTACGCCTACTCCGAGTTTGACGCCGCCACACCTGAAGATGAACTGCCGATGCTGGCCGAGATAATGTCCAAAGCGTCGCGACCTGAGCTGGTCTATGGAACCGACGAGGACGCCTTCGGCTGGAGCACTCGCTCGGTTGATCCTTACTGTAACCTGCATGATGCCGGCAATGATCCGCTCGGTTTCGCTTTGCACCGCATCAACCTGACTCGCGAACTCTGGTATAACAGCCTGGATAAGTTCGAAAAACCGGGCGAACGTTACCAGAAAGTGTTCAATGCTTTCCGGCATGGCTGGCGCGCCTACAGCGAACTGGCCATGATTGCAACCAAGTACGTAGGCGGATTGACTCGAAACAACCTTCATGTCGGCGATGCTCCGGGCAAGGCTCCGTTCGAAGTTATACCTGCTTCCGATCAGCGACGGGCGATACAAGCATTGCGCGACCATCTTTTCGCGGCTGATGAGTTCGACCTCCCGGACGGCCTCTTGAACAAACTGCAACCGGAACGTTTCCCTGACTTCTCATTCTCCGTTTACAACCGTCAGGTAGACTACCCCCTCCATCAGCGCGTCCTGGCCTTTCAGACCATGGCCCTTGGCCGGCTATACGGCCCGGCCGTGATCGGACGTCTGCTCAACAATGTCGAACGATTCGCCGACGGCGAGGACAAGTACACCATGTTCGATATGTTTACCGAAGTGCGCAGGGCGATCTGGAGCGAGATCGTTGCTCCTGAGAACGTCAACAGCTTCCGACGCCAGTTGCAACTGGCCCACCTGAATCGGATTATCGGCATCTACTTAAGCCTGCCTTCGCAGTATCCGGCCGATGCCCGCACTCTGGCCGCCAATGATCTGGATATTCTCGGCGCCGCGGCTAAAAGAGCCGCCGGTATGTCGAGTCTCGATGAAATGTCACGAGCGCACTACAAAGAAGTCGTGCGTCAGATCGACGCGGCTAAAAACGCCAGCCATTACTATGGTTCGAGTGTGATGCGCCGATAGTACTTTTGCATGAACGATACTGATTGTATGATAACGAGCGGGACCGGCTGTCCCGCTCTTGTTTTGTATAGACATAAACGGAGATGAATATGAACCCGGTTATTGATTTTCTCAACTCGCACGCCTCGGTGCGAAAGTTCACCAAACGAGAGATAACAACCGAAGAGGAACGCCTGATCTGCGAAACCGGCGAACGATCGCCGACTTCCTCTAATCTGCACGCTTATTCCATCGTCTCTGTGCGTGACGCCGAGAAGAAGGCAACACTGGCCGGACTCTGCGGCGGGCAGAGCCACGTCGCCGAGTCATCGCTGTTTCTTGTCTTTTGCGCCGACCTTTACCGTCTGAAACGGCTGAATGAAAAACGCGGCTATCCGTTCAACGGTGAATACACCGAGATGTTTATCATTGCCACCGTCGATGCGGCGCTGGTGGCCTCACGCGCCCTGATGGCGGCGCAGGCGCTTGGATACGGAGGCGTGATGGTCGGCGGGATTCGTAACAAACCGGACGAAGCAGCCGCCCTGCTGGAACTGCCCGAATTAGTCTATCCGGTCATGGGTATGTCGCTGGGCGAACCGATGTCACCGCCGAAAATAAAACCGCGTCTGCCTCTGGCCGGTCTCTGTTTTTCAGAGAAATACCAACCGGAACAGATCGACACCGCGGTTGAAGAATATGACAATACGATTGAACGGCTGGGATACCTGCGTGGCCGGGAGAGTACTCCTGAAAACTATCCTGAGTTTAACGGCAGGTACTCATGGTCGGAACATACCGCCCGCCGCATGGCCGACACCCGACCCTCGGTATTACGACCGCACCTGAGAGAGCATCTTCAGAAACGCGGATTCATGCTGAAATAAGTACGCGGATTAAGCCGGTCCGTCGGGGATTTCGTAAAAGGCCTTGATGTAGTTCCAGGCGTCGGCCGCTTTATCGGCAAAGACAAAAAGCTCGATATCACGCTCGGCGATTGTCCCCTGCTCCACGAGGTACTCGAAATTGATCAGCGAGCGCCAATACTTTTCTCCGAACAGTACGATCGGGAGCGGCTTAACTTTATTGGTCTGCACCAGAGTCAACGCCTCGAACAGCTCGTCAAGCGTGCCGTACCCTCCGGGGAAAGCAACCAGCGCCTTGGCCCGAAGCATGAAGTGCATCTTGCGAAGCGCAAAGTAATGAAACTGCAAACACAGCTCGGGCGTGATATAGGGATTCGGTTCCTGCTCCTCAGGCAAGGTGATATTCAACCCGATCGACTTGGCGCCGACATCGAAAGCTCCGCGATTGGCCGCTTCCATCACACCCGGTCCGCCGCCGGTGACAATCACAAACTCATTGCCGTCGTTGTGACCGT
>JAJRTA010000061.1 GCA_024278515.1 Candidatus Zixiibacteriota bacterium | reverse complement strand
GAGGTGTCCCGGAAATAATACCATCCGAAGACAAGCTCAGCCCGGTCCCGCCCAGACCGCCGTCGCTGTCGGTCCAGGTCCTCGTTCCGGTACCATAAGTCGATTCAAGCTGGAATGAATACGGAATCCCTTCGGCTCCATCAGGTATCGAGGTGGTCGTAATCATAACAGCATCGTTTATGATGAATTCAAGCAGTTGGGTCGCCTCGGTGCTGGCCTGATCGGTTACCGACACTGTAAAACCAATAGGCCCGGACATGGAAGGTGTACCCGAAAGAAGACCTGAAACAGAGAGGGCAAGACCGGTGCCGGTCAGTTCACCGAAAGCGTCGGCAAATGTCCTGACACCGGTACCGCCGGCAGCGTCGATCTGCTGCGAGTATGGCTGACCGATTGTCCAGTCCGGAACAGACGTGGTCTGAATCACGATGGCCGGGTTGATGGTCAGCGACAACTGTTGTTCATCCTGTCCGGAATCGTCTGTGATCTGGGCGGTAAAGGTGAACACGCCGGTCACTGCAGGCGTTCCGGTCAGCAAACCGTCCGTACCTAAAGCTAAACCGGTACCGGCAAGGTCGCCGTTCTTGTCGCTCCATGTCGCCGGGCCGCTGCCGCCGACATATTCAAGCTGGTAACTGTAAGGTGAATTCACCGTCCAATCGGGCAAGTCGGTGGTGGTAATTGTTACCCCGGAGACAACCAATATGTCAAACTGTTGTTCCAAACCAGCCCCAACGCCATCGGTAATCAAAGCAGTAAAACTGATAGTACCCGGTGCTGTCGGTACTCCCTGCACCACACCCAGTGGTATAATCGACAGTCCGGTACCGGCCAGATCACCGTTCTTGTCGGTGACGACACGACCGCCAGTACCACCTGATGTGATAATATCACCCTGATAGAGTTCATTAATGTTGGCGTGCGGCAAAGTGTCGGTCAGGAAGGCCAGCCCCTCGTTAACCGTGAACTGGTACGCCTGTTCAACCGTGAAGAGGGAGTCGGTGACCTGCGCGATGAAACTGATCAGGCCCGTAGCTGTCGGTGCGCCGGTCAACACTCCGTCCGTCGTAATTGACAGTCCGGTACCGGCCAGATCACCGTTCTTATCGCTCCAGGTCTGAACACCGTAACCGCCATCGGTCGTGAAAGCAAGGTTCATGGGATGACCCTGAGTCCAATCCGGTATATCGGTCGTCGTGATAGTCAGGGCATGAATAATCTCAAACGAGTACGCCTGCTCATCAACCCCGCCGCCGCCGTCAATCACGCGCGCTGTAAAGGTTATGACTCCCGGCGTACTGGGTGTACCGCTCAAAAGACCACTTGAGGTCAGTGACAGTCCGGTACCGGCCAGATTGTTGAACTTATCCGTGAAGTAGGGCGGCCCGGTGCCGCCGGATGTGGCCAGTTGCACCGAGTACGGATCGTTAAGGTAGCCGTTGGGAACCGAAGTCGTAGTTATCAATAACTCCGGGTTGATCGTGAAACTGAACACAGCGTCATCAAACGCACCGACGGCATCTGTTGCTCGAGCAGTAAACGAAACAGCTCCGGCCACAGGCGTTCCCGATAACAGACCATCAGCCGACAAACTGAGGCCGGTCCCGGCAAGGTCGTTGTTAAGATCGGTAAAGATGATTGTTCCGGTTCCGCCGCTGACACCAAGTTGCTGCGAATAAGCGGCGCCGGCTGTCTGGTCCGGCAATGTGGTCGCGGCAATAGCAACCGCCTCGTTGATCCTGAGACTGAACTGCGACGCGTCGGAATAGGCTGAATCATCCACAACTTCAACGGTAAAGGTAATCACACCCGGCAAAATCGGGGTTCCGGATAACACGCCATCCTGAGACAGGGTAAGTCCGGTACCGACCAGGTCACTGTTCATGTCATTCCACACATAAGGGAGGGTTCCACCGGTAGCTTCAAAAGTATGCGAGTATGGAACACCCAGGGTCCACTCCGGCAGCACCGTCGTAATGATACTCGGTCCGTTCGGGTTGCATTCATAGCCTGTAAGCACGACATCATCAACATTCCATCCGCAGTAACGCCAGCCGGAATCGGTTATTCCCATTGTGAATCGGATATAGACGGTTGGCTGTCCGTCGGCGATGGAAGATATATCGAATACCTGTTCAACCCAGCTGGCATCGGTGATTGTCCCGGAGTTCTCCCAGATGGTAGTAAAATTGATGCCATCGTTACTGACCCGAACATAGGCATGGTCGTAACTGGGCTGTTCTACGCCCAGCCATCGCCAGAAGCTCAACTGTACTTTGGCCAGATTTGAACAATCTATCGGCGGTGAAGTCATGTGACGTTCCGGCATACTGTTTTCGTAGTCACCATTCAGGTTGTAGCCGAGAACCGTTGTCCCGGAATGACCGCTGTTCGGGTCGGGACCTCCATACTCACCGCCGCCCCCGGTAGGTGTGCCGCGTGCCCAGAGACCTCCGGACGACGTCCAGCCCTTATCGGTATCGAAGTTATCTTCAAAAACAATCACTTGATCGGTAGCGGCAAATGCGGAACGAGGCGTCGAGGGGTTCGGATCATATATGATGCCGATACCGGCCGCTTCGGCGCTTACGTAGTATTGTACTTCCTGAAGACAGTCCACCGGCGGAAGGGTGGCAATGTAATTGTTGTCGCTGACTTCGGTCATGTAAACCGAGTTCAGCGTACCGCCATCAATGCGGTAGTGCAACTGACCGGTACCCGGGACCGGCGTTTCCGCACCGATACCGCTGACCTCAACAGTGAAAGTGGTCGGAGCGCCGGGTGTCAAAAGAGTCGGCGTGCCGAGCGGATATGTAAACTGAAGCGGCGCCAGCTCCGGAGCATTCATGTTGTGGGCATTAAATCCGGCCGCTATCTCCCAGTAGTGCGGCGTGCCGTTGTCGATGTTGCCGTCGTCGTCATCCAGGGTCAGCCAGTCGATAGTTATCTGGGGCGTGATCAGGTCACCGGTGTGCAGAAGAATACTGTTGACTGTCAGACTGCGCAGAATAGGCAGGTACTCGTTCGGTCCCTGTTGAGTGTTGGCCAGAGCGTTTCGCGTATCCCAGACACACCCGGAAAGCAACTGACCGCAAGTGTGGATCGCTCCCGAACAGGGGTATTGCATCGTATTATCGGCATTGCGAAGCGGATCGCCGCAAGGTCCGAAGAATCCAAGCCCCATCAGAGGCGAATCCTCAATCACCACGTACATGCAGTCGCCCATGCCCTCGCCATACTGGCCCTGACCGCTGCCGGCCATATTGACCAGGTGGTGACCATACTCATGATGTACTACTGCGCTCCACGCAGTGTTGGGATAGGAGCCTCCGGACTGGCAAAAGTTTATGCTCTGTTCCGAAGGACTGTACCAGGCGTTGCCGGGACAGTAGCCATCGTTGCGATTTACATAAATCGGGAACTCGGTCGCAGTCAGATTGGGATAGGCCGGATTGGCCCAGATCGCTGTCGAACGAACCACATTGGCCTCGACATAGGCATTCACCTGGGCCCGTACCAGTACCGACGAATTGGCGGCGTTGTGAACGAAATCAGCCGGTCCGGGCGGCGTAACCACCTGGTTCAGCGTTTCCTCCGAGCCGACAAAATTAAAAATACGGAACCACTGTCCCCGCATTTCTGACGTAACGGTAACATCCGTTGTGCCGCCGTTCGGGATGATAAAATCTCCGAATTCATCAGCGTAGGAAATTGTACCGCCGATATTGACCCGGGCAAAAGGCATCGCTTCGAGCGCTTCCGGTTCGCAGTTTTCGGACGCCAGTCCCTGCGAAGCCATTCCGCTTACATTACCGACCACGTCCTCGAAGATTATCAGGTTTTCTTTATAGAGGATTTCT
>JAJRTA010000060.1 GCA_024278515.1 Candidatus Zixiibacteriota bacterium | reverse complement strand
TGCACCGTCTTCATGGAGTCCGATCTGGTCGCGCATCAGCGCACCGGCGCGTCCAGGGATGACCTCATCGCCGGGCTGGCCTATTCTATCGTCAGCAACTACCTCACCAAAGTTGTCGCCGACCGTCGTATCGGTGAGAATATCTTCTTCCAGGGCGGCGTGGCCTGGAACAAAGCGGTCGTGGCCGCATTCGAAAAACTGACCGGTAAAACTATCACCGTACCGCCGCATCACGATGTAACCGGCGCTATCGGCGCGGCTATTCTGGCTATTGAACAGCTGGAAAATCCAGACTTCAAAACTCGTTTCCGCGGCTTTGATGTCCACAAACGTAAATACACGATCAGCAGTTTCACCTGTGAGGACTGTTCCAACGATTGTGAGATCCACAAGGTCGAGCTTGAGGGTGTGGAACCGCTGTACTATGGAAGCCGCTGCGAGAAATACGACGTCGCCCAGCACCGCTCGAAGGATTTGCCCCCGGATTACGTCAGTAAACGTCAGAAACTGCAATACAAGCGGTATCTCAAATTCAAAAAACCGAAAAAATCACGCGGCCGGGTTGGTATTCCTCGAGTTCTGCATTTCCATGAATACATGCCGTTCTGGATGGCTTTCTTTGAATCTCTCGGATACAAAGTGGTCAACTCCGATGTCTCCGACCAGGCTATCGTGGAAGACGCTCTCGAACTGTTCAGCGCCGAGACCTGCTACCCGATCAAACTGGTCTACGGCCATGTCGCCAACCTGATCAAAAAAGAAGTGGACTTCATCTTCCTCCCTTCGCTGATCAAGGTGGCTGAAGAACATGATGAAAAAGAAGACGGCGCCTATATCTGTCCCTATGTACAGGCGATCGGTTCTTCGATTCGTCCTCGTTTCGACTTTGACGAACTCAACATCAGGCTGATTACACCGGCTATCAGGTTGAGTTATGACAAGGACAATCTCAGAAACGGTCTGAAACAGGTCGCGGCTGATTTCAAACTGTCCGACCGGGAGTACAAATCCGCCGTTGAGTGCGGCCTGCGCGCCTATCAGTCATACAAAAAGGAACTGCATGCCGAAGGAGAAAAGATACTCGCCGAGCTGAAACCGCATGAAAAAGTCCTGGTTATTGTGAGCCGTCCGTATAACGGCTATGATCCCCGGCTGTCGATGGAACTCCCGGAGAAAATCCGCGATCTCGGTCTGAAAGCGGTACCCATCGATTTTCTTGCACCCAACGGTGACGAATCATTGCCTTACATGTACTGGCGATACGGACGTCGCATTCTGGGCGCCGCCGACAAGATTCGCCGACATCCCAACCTGTTCGCGGTTTATATCACCTCGTTCGGGTGCGGTCCGGATTCATTCATAACCCATTTCTTCCACAAGCAAATGTCCGGCAAGCCTTACCTGCAACTGGAACTGGATGAGCACTCCGCCGATGCCGGAATGATCACCCGCTGTGAGGCGTTTATCGACTCGCTGCGTTTCTATGAGTTCAAACCTCCGGTGTCATCGTTCAATATCGCCAAGGCGGAATACCAGGCACGAGAAAAGACAATCTATATCCCCAACATGTGCGACCATGCCTACCCGATCCGGGCGGCCATGGAACGTTGCGGCCTCAAGGCCGAAGTGCTCGATGAACCGGATGAAATGACTGTGGAGCTTGGCAAAAAGTTTTGCTCGGGCAAGGAATGTTTCCCCTGTCTGACAACAACCGGTGACATGATAAAGAAGCTTCGTGATCCGGCGACGGATCACAACCGTGCCGTCTTTTTCATGCCGGGAGCTGACGGTCCCTGTCGTTTCGGGTTGTACAGTCAGTATCACCGGATCGTGCTTGATGATCTCGGTTACAAGGATGTGCCTATTTTCTCGCCGAACTCGCGCGATGGCTACGGTCAGTTCGGCCTTGAAAACACCCCATTCAGGAAAATAGCCTGGTCCGGCTCCGTAGTGGTCGATTGTCTGATCAAGATGCTGCATCGAACGCGACCGTATGAAGTCAACCCGGGCGAAGCCGAAAAAACCTACTACCATTATATCAAGGTTCTCGATCATGCTATCCTGAACGATGAACCTATGGATGGCGTATTGTCACAGGCGGCGGCGGCATTCAAAGAGATCGAAGTCACCGGTGAACGCAGGCCGATAGTCGGAGTGGTCGGTGAAATCTATCTGCGCAACAACCGTTTCTCGAATAATTTCCTGATTGAAAAACTCGAGCGGCTCGGTCTTGAAGTCTGGCTGGCTACTTTTTGCGAGTGGCCGATGTACACCTCGCTGGACTTCCGGCGTGATGCCTGGCTCAAACGTGACTATAAAGGATTACTCAAAGGCACGCTGCAGGTGTTCATGCAACAGCGTCACGAACACAAACTGATCAACGCCGTGTCAGCTTTGTTCGACATAGGCCATGAATACCCCACCCAACGCGTTCTCGATCTGGCTTCGGCTTATCTGCCGCGTGACTACAAAGGCGAAGCGCTTCTGTCTATCGGCAAAGCTATCGAGATGGCTCAACAGGGGGCCGGCGGTGTGGTAAACGCGATGCCGTTCAATTGTATGCCGGGTACGGTAGTCAGCTCGTTATCGAAAAAAGTATCCGACGACTATGGCGGAATCCCCTGGCTGAATATCAGCTATGAAGGCCTGCGGGACTCGGGCGAGGATACACGTCTCGAAGCTTTCGCCGAACAGGTGAAATCATTCAGTCTCAGACATTCCACGCGCCCGATGGAACCCGTGTAGAGCAAAACCGGATTTGCACCCCGACAGGGCGGGTTCCTCATCGAACCCGCTTTTATTATATCTCTATTTTTTGGCTTGAGATATGACGCGTCCATACCCATAAAATAATGGACAAAGTCGTACTGGCGCTGATGTCGGGAGTTGCCGCGCCGGTCATAGCCGACAACACACCCTATGTCCGGACGATTGCGGACGGCCTGTCGCAGATGCCGCTTCAGGAGAAGCAAAACGCAATAATCAGGCTGATCCTTGAAGAAGGGGCAAGTGATCAGGCGTTGTCTGTTGCGCATGAGGTCGAAAGGTCCTGGAACAACGGTGAGTTCGATACCGCGATTGAGTTGCTCGACAGGCTGGCCGAGTTGACCAATCTGGAAAATGCGGCGGTGTCCGGTGACTGGCGTACGCCGGCGCCGACTGTTCAGCCGTCTCGATTCGGCACGGATGCCCTTATCAGCAACAGGGATTCGGTTCTGCAGGTGGAAGTTGAAGTACACGTAGAAACCGGTAATCTGATTGCTGTTGTTTTGCAGGAAAGTGACGGCTGGTTGTACTCGATGTTCTCTTCATTTTCTGACGATGGCGGCAATACATGGTATGAAAAATCCTTCTTGAAAAGTAATCTGGTCATCGGGCCGATTTCAGCGGCCATGATGAGTGACTACTGTTACGTTGCCTATAACTTCAGTAACACGGTCGAGCTCAGGCGTTATCGTTATGACACCGGCTACAGAGAAGATTGGTTCCCCGGCGGATACGCGATTCCGATTTACAACGGCAGTATCAAAGAGTTAAGCCTGGTGGCGAACGACGGCTGGCCGGGAGACGTCGATCTGTTTCTGGTTATCAGTGAAACTTCCGGGGAGCTTATTCTGTATCGTCTCGATGTTTTCCTGCTGATGTTTACCCCTGTGAACACTGGTATTTCCGACTGCGACCGGGGTCTCGACGCCATAGCGGCGTCTTCGGAGTGGTTCCCGGTATTCATATCATATATAATATAAGCCCGAGTAATATTCTCAAAGTCGCCCACTATGAAATGACACAAGACCGATTTGTGCAGGTTCACAGCAGCAGCGTACAAGGGAGCACTCCTGATGCGACCGCCATAGGTATCTACGGAGTGGATGTCGCCTGCATCTATGAGTCCTTATCACCCAGCACTCGGTACAACATACCTGAGAGGCGCAACCCTGGTCTATAGTAAAAAAATCACATTTGCCCGCGCCGGACGCTTCAAATGGAGAAACTACGACAATTTATCCTTCGGGAACATGTCATCAACCGGATACGCCGATCACTGGACCAGCGGATCACCGGATATCGAATATCCGGGAGTCAGTGAATATGGTATAGCATATATCAGCAGTACGAGTTACCGGCAGGCCTGGTTCGACAGGGGTTCAGGATGTTGTGTCAACATGTGATTGTTCTGCCTATCCCTTGCGTTTCAGACGGGCGCAGAAAGAGCCATCAAGTTTTTCATGTTCAGGGTAGGTCTTGACAAACCCGCGCTCATTGACCAGTGTCTCATCGAAGAACTGCGCCGCCGAGTCAACTTCGAAGTCGCGGTGTTTCACCAGGAACTCCTCAACTATCTGATCATTCTCATCACGAATAATCGTGCAGGTCGAATAAACCATAATTCCTCCCGGTTTGACAAGAGTAGCGGCATGTTTGAGCATACGGGTCTGGATACGCGCCAGGTGGTCGATATCCTCCGATGTTTTGGTCCAGCGCAGATCGGAGTTCTTACCGGCGGTTCCCCAACCGGAACAAGGCGGGTCCAGCAGGACACGGTCGAATTGCCCGGCTTTGAATTCAAGCATATCGGAAGCCACCGGCGCGATAATCTTGATCCCCAGTCGTTGCGCGTTCTCCACCAGCGGCACCAACCGCTGGTGAGACTTGTCCACAGCCGTCACCCGTCCCCGGTTACGCATCCTGATCGCGGCATAAGTTGCCTTGCCCCCCGGCGCCGCCGTCAGGTCAACCATCGTAGTGTTGGGCCGAGGATTCAGCAACCGCACGGCCAGCCCGGCTGATTCATCCTGCACGAACACTTTACCGGAACGGATCAACTCACTTTCCATTGGCAGCCCGCCGCCTTCGACATGAATAAACTCAGGCAGGTACCTGCCGTAAGAGAACTCAACCCCATTCTCCTGAAGCAACCGCGCCACCTCATCAGGTTTCGATTTCAGATAATTGACCCGGTAGGTCACCCGGGGAGGCTGGTTGTACCGTTCAAGCAACCTTTTGGTACGCTCCATACCGAACTCTTCCAGACAGTACTCCACGAAATGATCCGGGTAGCTGTAGTAGTCGCCCAGAAACCGCACCGGGTCTTCTTCGGGGTCGACAAACTGAACTTTGTCCGGCTCGCGCAGGCTGGCCCTGAGTACTGCGTTGACCAGGTTGGCCCGCGGGCGATCCAGCATGTGCATGGCCAGGTTGACCGATTCACTGACCGCGGCAGCGTCCGGGATGCGATCGGTGAAACGCAGCTGAAAGAAACCCAACCGGAGAATATTGGAAAGTTTCAGGGGTAATTCTCGTGATGGTCGTGAAAGGTAGAACTTGATGTCATGGTCCAGCCGACGGCGCATCTTGGTGGTGCCGTTGACCAGTTGCATAAGGAACCGTCGGTCGATCGGGCGAAAATCACGATCTCCCGTCACCAGCGTTACCGCGCGGTCGGTCTGCTCTCCCTGCTCGATAAGCACCAGCGCCTCAAGCGCGGCGGCGCGCACCGGGTCGAACTTTTGCATCTTTCCTTTGGTCGTACCTGTGGCCATCACATTTATAGCTCCATCGGAGATTGTATCTCACCGTTGCCGTTGACCCGGTACATATCACAGCGATGAAACGGCAACGCCGGTATCCGTTCGACATGATCGGGAAACAGAAGCCCGGCCAGCTCGGTCGGTCGCACATAACCGCCTTCACCGATTCCCAGAACCATTTTCAACCCCGATGACGATTTTACCAGTTCATAAACACCGGGACGGATATCGACAGTTTTTACTTCGGACTTGCCTTCACGCTCGATTTCGAGACGGTCCGCGTTCATAATCTTGTCAATTCTTGCACCAGCAGCGTCAAATTCCGACCGTGTGAGAACCGGATTAACCGGCAGCCGGTAAACCACTCGGTTCAGAGCCGCCGACAAAGACTGGCTTTTACCGTAAACTATGCGAGCATCAATAATGTCGAACCCTTCCGGCATGGCTTCTTTCAGCTTTTCTATCATATCCGGCACAAAGTTTTCCTCAAGAGTTATATCGACATATTCCGCCTCCGAAGTGAACCCCAGAGGCAGGGGAGGACCGAACGAAAGTTTCATAGACGGATTAAACCCCTGACTGAACGCGACCGGAATACCGGCCCGGCGGATCGCCCGTTCCAGAGTCCGCATATTGTCCAGGTGCGACATATACCGATAACGGGCTGTCTTCCCCCAGCGAAGCCGTACCCGGTTGCGAGTCGGAGCTGAGACGATGGAACGACCGGCCACTTTCTTTCTGGCTCGTCCGTAAAACTGGACCGGCTCGCTCTGCGGTTCATCTTCCGAGCCTTCCGCCACCGGTTTATGCGCTTTCAACTGATCGGAGGTGCGTTGACGCTCCGCCTGTAAATGTTCCGTCGACGGTCCTTTGATAATATGCGACCAGGGCAGTTTCTCGCTGAACGGAATCGGCTTCAGACAGGCCTCGCGGTCGATACCGATTTCAGCCATGGTATTGAACCAGAGATTGTGATCGAAATCCTCGCTCCAGCCGTCAAACCTTCCCCCGCTTCGATAGACTTTTTCGATAAGATCGGCGAAACGCCGGTCACCGCGTCCGAGGATGCCCTGCAACTGCGATGATTCAATATTGTGATGCTTGAAATTGACCCCCCGTACGCGGCAATTGCGACGAATAAACTGCACCTTCTGCAACACTTCCTCCACCGACAGAATACCATCCCACTGAAACGGCGTGTGCGGTTTGGGGGCGAATGGTGAAAGGGTTATATTGATAGTCTTGCGGGATGGATAGTCACGGCCGATCCGGTATATCTCCTGAAGAATATCGATAATGCCGCGAAGATCTTCTTCCGTCTCCGAAGGCAACCCCACCATAAAGTACAGCTTTATCGTGGTCCAGCCCTTTTCAAAAGCCAGCCGGACGGTATCTAAGATCGCCGCGTCGGTTACATCCTTACGCACAAATGCGCGTAAACGTTCGCTGCCCGCTTCCGGTGCCAGGGTCAGCCCGGACTTGCGGACACGACTGGCCGCATCCAGAAGCACCGGGCTGATCGTGCCCGGTCGCAGGGCCGGCAACGCTATGGATACTTTCTGCGCTTCAAGCCGTCGTGACAACGTCCCGGCCAGTCGATCGATATCCGGATAATCCGATGATGACAAAGAAACCAGCGCCACCTCATCATAACCGGTGGTTTTCATCTGCTCTGATACTTGTCGCAGGATTTCATTCTGATCGCGCGCCCGCACCGGGCGGTATATCGGACCGGCCTGACAAAACCGGCACCCCTGGGGACATCCGCGCATGATTTCCACAGCCAGATGCGGGTGGACTATCTCGATCAAAGGAACTATCGGACGGTTCGGGTAAAACTCCGTTTTCAACTCGGTAATCAGGCGGGCATGAATTTTTTCCGGCGCAAAATCAACACAAGGTTCCGCCTTGTCATTGTAGAACCGAGGTACATACACCGACGCCACCTCGCGCACCAGGGCGGCGAGCTTTTCTTCGCGTGTTGCGCCTTTCATCCGGTACAACACGTCAAGCATCTCGAGCAACCCCTCTTCGGCGTCGCCGATGAAGAACAGGTCGATGAATGCGGCCATCGGTTCCGGATTATAGGCCGCCGGTCCTCCGGCGAAAATCAGCGGGTGACGGTCATCGCGATCTTCGGCCCTCAATGGGATTCCGGCCAGATCGAGCATGGCCAGAACGTTGGTCGAAACCAGCTCATAGGTCAGGGTGAAGCCGACAGCGTCGAACTCACCGGCCGGCCGGCTCGATTCGAGAGAGAACAACGGGATATTCTCGCGACGCATGATCGCCTCGGCATCACGATCTACCGCAAAAACACGCTCGGCCAGAAAGCGGTCATCGGAGTTAACCAGGTGATACAGAATCTGCATTCCGTAATACGACGCGCCGATCTCATATTTGTCCGGGAAAGCCATCAGGTAATTGACCCGGCCGGACG
>JAJRTA010000059.1 GCA_024278515.1 Candidatus Zixiibacteriota bacterium | reverse complement strand
TTGTCGAAAAAGTGCTTGGTTTTCGAATCGTTTACCGCAATTACTGCGAATTTCAGGGCGTTATCCTGAGCCATCGCGCGCAGGCGGATTACGCCGGTGGTGGTTTCTTCGGTGCCGGCCAGTATCCCGTCGATCAGTTCTTTGCGATCCTGATGCAGAGTTGAGACCAGGTCGGCGCCGTCGTCCA
Source organism: Candidatus Zixiibacteriota bacterium (assembly GCA_024278515.1). GTDB lineage: Bacteria > Zixibacteria > MSB-5A5 > GN15 > FEB-12 > JAJRTA01. Next base: position 2,778 of record JAJRTA010000059.1, on the reverse strand, counting down.
TCGTGATATGCGGTTTGAAATCCAGAGCCTGATGAATATGTTTGTAGTAGGTTTTGTTGTCCTCGCCGTTGATAGCGAAAACGCTGATACCATACTCTTTGACCAGAGCCGCGGCGGTGTCGTCCTGGGTGGACAGCGGGTTCGATGCGCACAGAGCGGCATTGGCCCCGCCGGCCTTCAGGGTCCGCATAAGGTTGGCGGTTTCGGTGGTTACATGCAGACAGCAGGCGAGGTTGATTCCTTTAAGCGGTTTCTCTTTGATGAAACGCTCGCGGATCAGCCTGAGCACCGGCATATTGCGCTCGGCCCATTCGATCTTCTTCTTTCCGCTTGCGGCTAATTTGATGTCTTTGATATCATGTTTAACAGCCATCGTCTATGCATCCTTCGCCAGTAGTTTGGCTTTGTCGGTTTTTTCCCAGGTGAATTCTTTCTCGTCCCGTCCGAAGTGACCATAGGCCGAGGTGTTGGCATAAATAGGCGCCAGTAGTTTCAAATCTCTGATAATACCCCGCGGCGTCAGATCGAAATGTTTGTGGATCAACTGGACGATCCTCTCCTCCGGTACCCGGTGCGTCTTATCGGTGAATACCATCATCGATACCGGTTTCGCCACGCCGATGGCGTAGGCGATCTGGATCGAGCATTTGTCCGCAAGACCGGAGGCTACTACATTCTTGGCGATATACCGGGCCATGTAACTGGCCGAGCGGTCGACTTTGGTCGGATCCTTGCCGGAGAATGCGCCGCCGCCGTGGCTGGCCATGCCGCCGTAGGTATCGACGATTATTTTACGTCCGGTCATGCCGGTATCAGACTGGGGGCCGCCGATGACGAATTTGCCGGTCGGGTTGACGTAGAACCTGGTCTTCTTGTCGATCATCCGTTTGGGGACGATCGGCAGGATGACTTTCTGAATGATTTCTTCGGTTGCTTTTTTCGTGATTTTCTTCCCTGTTCGATCGAGAATCTCTTCGGTATGCTGAGTCGAAATCACGATGGCATCGGCCCGCACCGGTTTTCCGTTTTTGTATTCGATAGTAACCTGCGACTTTCCGTCCGGTCCCAGATATCGGAGCTTGTTTTTCTTGCGAACTTTGGCCAGTTGCCGGGTCAGTTTGTGAGCCAGCATGATCGGCATCGGCATGAGTTCTTTGGTCTCCTTGCAGGCGTACCCGGCCATCAGTCCCTGGTCGCCGGCGCCGCCGGTGTCCACGCCCTGGGCAATGTCGGGCGACTGGCTGCCGATTGCGTTGAGTATGGCGCACGAATCGTAGGCGAAACCATGTTTGCTGTCGATGTAACCGATGTCCTTAACAGTTCTGCGCACGAGATCGTGAATATCCACGTAAGCTTCGGTAGTGATCTCGCCGCCGACAATCACTAGGCCGGTGGTGACGAATGTCTCGCAGGCTACGCGGCCTTTCTTGTCCTGTCTGATGACTTCATCGAGGACGGCGTCGGAAATGCGATCACAAAGCTTGTCTGGGTGGCCTTCCGTGACCGATTCGGATGTAAAAAGGAAATTTCCCCCGGACATATTTGATACTCCTTATCATTGAGAGAAAGCCGGAGCAGAGGGTGATACTATCACCCGGCACCGTCGATCTCTGTTTTTTCACCTATATTCAGGACTCCCTCAAAGTTCCTTACTATTGCCTTCGGCCCGATCAGGGAATCCTTTATAACCGTGTTTTCCAGTACTGCGTCGGAGGAAACAATCGAATTGCTGATCGTGCAACCGGAGATATTTGCTTTTGCCCCCACCGACACGAACGGCCCTAACGTGGAGTTGCTGACTACAGCAGTATCATCTACAAAGATCGGGGAGATAAACCTGCTATTCCCGACTTTCGGAGATGACTCGTTCATCTTTTTCAGCAGGTACTGGTTACTGGATAAAAGAGTCTCTTTCTTGCCGCAGTCGTACCAGTGAGGGACCGGGTGAGCGACAAAATTAACACCTCGCTCGATCATCGAGGCCAAAGCGTCGGTGAGCTGGATCTCACCCGATGTCGTCCGGCCCGATTGCACGAGACGGGAGAGTTCCTCTTTCAGCATCGCCGACTCAGCACAGTAGTAAAGACCGATCAGGGCGAGGTCAGTTTTCGGCTGAGGAGGTTTCTCGACCACGGCGGTTACAATACCGTTTTCAGTCTCGACAACTCCGAATCGTTCAGGGTCCGGCACCTTATGAACGCCGAGGACATACTCACCGGCCGCCACAAACTCCGAAAGATCACAGGCTACTACCGTATCACCCAAAATAATCAGCACCGGGCCGTCGGTTACTTCCTGCATGGCGACATTTACAGCGTATCCCAACCCGAGCAGTTTGTCCTGCTCTACAAAGTTCGCCTTGAATGAGTAATTCGTCCTTACGTAGTCGGCTATCTGGTTCCCCAAATGACCGATGACAAAGATCACTTCGTCGAGATCCAGCCCATCTAGCGGTTTGAGGACATGATCAAGTATGGTCCGTCCGCCAACTTCCAGAAGCGGTTTGGGTCGAGAATCGGTGTGGGGTTTCAGCCTGTTGCCTACCCCTGCTACAGGTACGATAACTTTCATAAGGCCACTACTTCAGGAAGGCTATTGTAGGCAATATCGGTCCGGTTGACAAGTACTAATTGTGAACCGGTCCCCGGCTCAGCGGTTCTGTAACCGTTCGACCGTCAGTGGTTGTGACAAGGTAACCGGCGGATGGACGATCTCAAAAGTTACGGAGTCGGATTCCGCAACGACCTTGCGACTAAGAGTGTACTTTATCCGGGCAGT
>JAJRTA010000058.1 GCA_024278515.1 Candidatus Zixiibacteriota bacterium | reverse complement strand
CGAGAGAGCGCGCTGTCGCGCAAATGATGGACTAATAAAGGATATGTGTCAACACGATTTAGCATTACATGGATTCGGTTTCATGCTCCTGATGGACAGCGAAAAATAGCACAACGACGATGTCCGAATAAATGAGAGAGTAAAATTGCAGCCCCTTAAACTCAAACCGAAATCTCGTCTGCGGGAATATCTCGGACAGAAACTTATCGCATTCAATGCCTGGATTGCCCTGTTGGCTATCTTATTGATTTTCGCTTTTGTATTCAAGGAAGCAATACCGCTCTTTACTGATGAGTTTATCAAAGAAGAAGCCGGTATCAACAAACTTTTGTTCAAGCAGGAATTCTATGAGGGCCGCGACCCGAAATACTCCTGGCAACCCAATTCCGACGTGCCCAAATATTCTTTGCTGCCCTTGTTTGTCGGTACTCTGAAAGCCGCGCTGGTAGCCATGCTGTTTGCCGTGCCGCTCGGCGTGGGCGGAGCGATATACTCATCGGAATTCGCTTCGAGGAGAATGCGTGAAATAATCAAACCGGCTATCGAGACACTGGCGGCAATTCCCTCGGTAGTGCTTGGTTTTTTCGCTCTGATGGTCTTAGCCGGTTTTCTGCAGACAATTCTGGATCTGACATTCCGCCTGAATGCTTTGAATGCCGGTATCAGTTTAGGCCTGGCGGTGATTCCGATCGTGTTCACGGTTGCCGAGGATGCCATGACCACGGTGCCGCGATCATTACGTGACGCCGCGACCGCTCTCGGCGCCAACTCCTGGCAGGTATCCCTGACCACTGTTCTGCCGGCCGCATTGCCCGGTATATCCGCCGGTGTTGTGCTCGGCTTCGGGCGGGCGGTGGGGGAGACGATGATCGTCTTGATGGCTTCAGGGAATGCGGCTGTTCTGAGCGCCAGCCTTACTGACTCCGTGCGTACTTTCTCGGCGACCATCGCCGCTGAACTCGCCGAAGTAGTATTCGGAAGCGGGCACTATACGGTTCTGTTCATGATCGGGTCGCTGTTGTTCGTCTTTACGTTCATCATCAACTTTGCCGGTGATATAGTCCTGTCAAGGCTCAGGGAAAGATTTCAGGGGAAGTTGCGTTGATGTCGACAGTAGCCGGACAAGGTAGAATAACTCCCGTGACGGGTGCCGTTCTTGATTTCAAGCCTAAGAGAAGCGGCCTTATCCCGCGTTCTTTGACAGCGATCGCAATCGGTATCATCATATTGATTCTTGCCGTTATCATGGGGAATATCATACTTGAAGGCTATGGTATAATCAGCTGGGAGTTTCTCAGTCACCCGCCGGAACAGGGAATGGAAGCAGGAGGGATCTTCCCGGCGATCTTCGGCACTGTAGCGCTGGTTATTCTCATGGTCATTGCCGTTGTGCCGGTCGGTGTTTTTACGGCTGTTTACCTGCACGAATATACTCGTCCTGATTCATGGTCGACCAGGTTGATCCGGGTTGCTGTCAATAATCTGGCCGGTGTACCCTCGATTGTGTTCGGATTGTTCGGTCTTGGTTTTTTTATCGCGTTCGTTGGTGGCGGCCTGGATTCTTTGTTTTATCCGGATGAAGGCCCGGTCTGGGGACAACCCGCGATAATCTGGGCCGCTCTAACGCTTGCTTTGCTGACTCTGCCGGTCGTGATAGTGTCTACCGAGGAAGCTCTTCGCGCCATTCCGACGGAACTGAAACAGGCCAGCTACGCACTCGGCGGCACCAGGCTGCAGACTATCCGGCGTATTGTTATTCCGCAGGCTGCGCCCGGCATCCTGACCGGATCGATCCTGGCTGTTTCGCGCGGTGCTGGTGAAGTAGCGCCGATCATGTTCACCGGTGCGGCGTACTATCTGCCGTATTTGCCGTCGAAACTGAACGATCAGTTTATGGAACTCGGGTATCATATTTATGTCATGGCTACCCAGTCGCCCGATATTGAAGCAACCAAACCTATTCTCTACGGAACGGTGCTGGTTCTGTTGATGTTGACCTTCGCCCTTAACTCTGTGGCTGTAATTATTCGATCACGCATGAGGAAAAGACGTGGCGTTTATTAGCAAAGTGAAAAAGAATAAGATGAAAAAAAACGCACCTGCCGCATCGAAAGAGCCGGTATCCATACCTGCTAAAATGACTGTGCAAAAGCTCGACTTTTTCTATGGAGACAAGCAGGCGCTATTCGATATCAACCTTGATATTCCGAAAAATCGGGTCACAGCTCTGATCGGGCCGTCCGGATGCGGCAAATCGACATTTCTTCGCACTCTTAATCGTATGAACGAAACCATACCGGGAACCCGGATGGTGGGGACTGTGGAACTGGACGGCATGGATATTTACAAACAGTTTAACGATCCGTCTTCGGTGCGAACTCGTGTCGGGATGGTGTTTCAAAAATCCAACCCGTTCCCCAAATCGATTTTTGACAATGTGTCATACGGTCTCAAAGTAAACGGGATCCGGGACAAAAAACTGATAGCGGAAGTTGTTGAGCAATCTCTCATTCAGGCGGCTTTGTGGGATGAGGTTAAGGACAAACTCGGCAACTCGGCTTTCATGCTGTCCGGTGGTCAGCAACAGCGTCTGTGTATCGCCCGTGCCCTGGCTGTCCGTCCCGAGGTAATACTCATGGACGAGCCGGCCTCGGCTCTCGATCCGATCTCGACTGCGAAAATCGAGGACTTAATAGGCGAACTGAAGAAGAAGTATACAATTGTTATCGTAACGCATAACATGCAACAGGCCGCTCGCGTATCTGATTTCACGTCGTTTTTCTACGAGGGCGTACTGGTCGAGTCCGGCAGGACCAAAACGATATTCACTCGTCCGAACAAAAAGAAAACCGAGGATTACATCACCGGACGGTTTGGGTAATTTATTTGAGGAACAAAGAATATGACGAGGCATTTTCAGAATGAAATTGAGCGTCTGAAAAAGAAGATTCTTCGCATGGCGGCTATGGCTGAAGAGTCGGTTCAGAAATCTGTCCGCGCGGCTGCTGAACGTAATGCCGTTCTGGCTGAAGAAGTGATCAGGTTTGATCTGGAAATCGATATGCGTGAAATCGAGGTCGAGGAAGAATGCCTTAAGATCCTCGCATTACATCAACCGGTCGCGGCCGACCTGCGGTATATCGTCGCTGTGCTCAAAATCAACAATGATCTGGAACGAATAGCCGATCTTGCAACCAACATAGCCAAGCGCTCAAGAGATCTGGCCGGTATTAATGATCGAAGGACACCATTTGATCTGGACACACTTCTGAAACTGACACTGGCCATGGTTCGCTCCAGTGTCGATGCGCTGGTCAATCAGGATGTTGACCGGGCGCAACAGGTGAGATGCGATGACGACCGGATCGATGAGCTCCATGAGACCGCATACGAAACAGTGACACGTGAGATAACAAATAACCCTGAACGAACGGTGTACCTGCTGAATCTCCTCAGTATCTCGCGCAATCTCGAACGAATTGCCGATCATGCGACCAATATAGCCGAAGATGTGATCTATATGATCGAAGGGGAGATAGTGCGTCATCAATGGGTGGCAGGCAGAAGTTGATAAGTGTGTACATGGGGCAAACATTCCAAAGATGGTGTGATATGTCTGATTGACCGGCTGGGCTGATAAACGGGTAATCTCATTCCATTTATCCAGATAGGGTTGATTGTATTTTGGTCCCATGAAGACATCAATTTCCATTGTTGCATTTTGTAATTTATAGTTAGTTTTGCGAGTACGTAGCAACTGGGAAAAGAGACTTTTCAATAAGCAGGGTTATGCTGTGAGAGGGCTGGGGTTCACAGGGAAGAAGTCCCTTTTCCACTTTATATTATACAGTAGTAAAAATCTGGCTTCGATGCTAAGTTATGCCATATATGCCACCTCTTTGGTTTTATTTCTTCGCCGCTAAGGTGACATAACGTCTTAGTACATAAGAAAGTATGGTGGCGCAGAAATTATTCCTCCCGTCAGATATTGTGAAATATTTCTCTTGCCTTGTTGTTTGCGGCGGTGTATTATACAGTAGATAGTCTATAATTCGGTCTATATGCCGACAAAAAGGATAAGAGAAATGTATTCATTCTCGTTTCAGGTCACGGGATATGAGCCGGATAGAATTCTGGGGCAATGCTGAATAATACGGTATCGAATATACTGGAGGATAATATGCCAATTGTTGCCGAGTCCCTTCCCAAAAGAGAGAACGAACTGCGTGAAGCCTTCTGGGATCAGGTGTCGAGTTTTCCGGAAGGTGACAAAATCAAGCGATGTCTGCAGTGCGGAAGTTGCACCGGAAGTTGTCCGGTGTCGTTTGCTATGGATATCACGCCGCGGGAGACGGTGGCGTTGTTTCGTGCGGGCATGATTGAGGAAATTCTGCAGAGTAAAACCATATGGATATGTGCGTCATGCTACTCGTGCACGGTTCGCTGTCCGGTAGGTATTCGAGTTACCGATTCACTTTATGCCCTCAAGAGAACAGCAATAGATCGAAAAATACTGCCTTCTCACTTCCCGGTGCCGGCTCTTTCGCAGGCGTTCATCTCGAGTATCAAAAAGTACGGCCGCAACTACGAACTGGGGCTGGGATTCAGGTACTATCTCAGGGCAAGTATTTTCAAACTGCTGTCCAGTATCGGATTCGGTTTGAAAATGATCCGCCTGGGACGGCTGGGGCTATTGCCCGGAAAGATAAAACGCATCAACGAGGTGCGTGCGATAATCGATAAGGCTAACCAGATGGGAGAACACTGATGATGGAGTTTGCCTATTATCCCGGATGCAGCCTGGAGCATACTTCAAGTCCCTATGACAAATCGGTTAGGGCGGTCTTTGACAAACTTGGGATCGGCCTGAAAGAAATCGAGGACTGGAACTGCTGCGGGGCTACCATGTACATGTCGGTGAAGAAGATTGTCGGTTATTCAATCAGCGCTCGCAATCTGGCTTTGGCTCAGAAGATGGGATTGGATATCTGCGCGCCGTGCAGCAGTTGTTACACGATTCTGAAAAAGACTAATCGCCACATTCAGTGGGAACCGAAAGAACGCGACAAGATCAACGAGGCTCTGGCCGCGGCTGATCTTTCCTATGACACCGAAGTGAGGATCCGGCACCCGCTCGATATTATCGTCAATGATATAGGACTTGATAAGATCAAAAACCGAATCCTGACTACTCTGGACGGTTTGAAAGTTGCCCCCTATTATGGTTGCCAGATCGTACGTCCTCATGGCGAGTTTGATGATGTCGACGAGCCGACGAGTATGGATCAAATGCTCACCGCCATTGGAGCGACGCCGGTTCACTATCCCTACAAGCTTCGTTGTTGCGGGGGGGTGCTGATGACCACCGAGGAAGACCTGGCGCTGAAACTGAACCACGGGCTGATAGCGGCGGCTGTTGATAATAAAGCGGATATAATCGCAACTGCCTGTCCGCTCTGCCAGATGAACCTGGAAGCGTACCAGGACAAAATCAATAAAAGGTTTGGCAAAAAGTATTCGATACCGGTTGTCTATTTTACCCAGTTGCTGGGGGTGGCCCTTGGTATTCCACCGAAAGATATGGGGTTGAATAGGCTGATAGTGAATCCGAAAATACTCTCCGGTTACTATAAGGAGGCCCTGGTATGACTGGCTCAAATAACGGTTCCGGAATCAGAATCGGGGTTTTTGTCTGCCATTGCGGCACCAATATCTCCAAGGTAGTGGATGTAGCACGGGTAGCTGAGTCTGCGCAGAAGCTGCCCGGAGTGGTGATTTCAAAACACTATCGATTTATGTGTTCTGATCCGGGTCAGGAGATGATTCAAGCTGATATCAAAGAGAACAAACTCAATCGAATTGTAGTAGCGGCCTGTTCTCCTCTGATGCACGAGAATACTTTCCGTGAAGCGGTCGAGGAAGGCGGTATCAATCGCTACTTCTTTGAGATGGCCAATATCCGGGAACAGGTAAGCTGGGTTACTATCGATCCGGAAATGGCGACGGAAAAAGCAACAGCTATTGTCCGGGCGGCCGTAGCTCGTGTGAGCTTCCATGAACCGCTTGAAATGAGGCGTGTACCGATCAGGAAAAAGGCGGCTGTAATAGGAGCCGGTATTGCCGGAATCGAGTCGGCCTTACAGATGGCCGACGCCGGGTTCGAGGTTGATGTTATAGAAAGAGAGCCCTCGATCGGCGGCCACATGTCACGTTTCGACAAAACATTTCCAACTCTGGATTGCGCCGCCTGCATTCTGACACCGAAGATGGTGGCTCTGTCGAAACATCCCAATATTAATCTTCATACTTATACCGAAGTCGAGTCGGTTGAAGGATATGTAGGGAACTTCAAGCTGAAAATAAAAAAGAAGGCTCGCTACGTAGATACGGAAATCTGCAACAGTTGCGGCCTGTGTTATGAATACTGTCCGAGTCATCCCTCCCCGGTGGAACGACAGTTGAGTGTGGCCGAGAAAGTCTTTGTCGAAGGTAAACATTTCGTCCCCGAACTGTGGCGACGAAACGAGACGACCTTTGAAGAAGTGCTTGAGGACAAGAAGCAAGGGCGGGAAAAGCTCGCTCCCTGCACCGAAGCCTGCCCACAGGGAACCCCAATACGACGTATCATGGCGGCCGTGGGCCGGGCACGGGAATATGGCCGTACCCAGGAAGAAGCATTCGATGAAGCCTGGCGGATTCTGACCGACTGGAACCCGTTGCCGGCTGTGTGTGGTCGTGTCTGTCCGCATCCTTGCGAAGATCACTGTAATCGATCCGACAAGGATGAAGCGCTCGGTATCAACAGTATCGAGAGGTTCATCGGTGACTGGGGCATAGATCGAAAACTCAGTTTGTCGAAAAGTACCGATACCGGCAATGGTGGCAAAATCGCCGTGGTCGGCAGCGGACCGGCCGGGCTGAACTGCGCCTGCCATCTGGCCCGGCGTGGTTACAAGGTTACGATGTACGAGGCCTTTCCACATCCCGGCGGAATGCTGCGCTATGGTATCCCGGCTTACCGCCTTCCCAGAGAAGTACTGGATGCGGAGATCGAACGGATACTTGATCTGGGTGTCGACCTGTGCACCAATACATCTGTGGGTAAGGATGTCTCCATCGAAGACCTTCGTCGTGAATATGATACCGTGTTCATTGGTATCGGCGCACATCGCGGGGTTAAATTGGGTGTTCCGGGTGAAGAAGCGCCCAATGTTTACAGCGGCGTAACGTTCCTGCGTGAAATAAACGGCGGCAAAGGTCTTACGCTGGGCAACAAAGTGGTTGTGATCGGAGGCGGCGATACGGCGATTGATGCCGCTCGGGTGGCGCGGAGAATGGGCGCGTCCGAAGTGGCCATTCTTTACCGTCGTACGCGCGAAGAGATGCCGGCCATCGAAGAAGAGATTGTCGGGGCGGAAGAGGAAGGGATCAGGTTCTACTTCCTCGGCGCTCCGATTAAGTTTATCCTGGAAGAAGGCAACGCCGTCGCCGTCCAGTGCCAGCGGATGAAACTGGGGGAACCGGACGAATCAGGACGCCGGCGTCCTGTCCCTGTTCCGGGGGATGAGTTCCGGCTGGAAGCCTCTTGTATTATCAGTGCCGTGTCGCAGGAACCTTCGGCTGAAGGGTTCGAACAGGTTGCTGATGACGGCGGCTGGATAAAAGCCGACGAGCAGGGTGTGACGCGAGAATCCAAAGTGTTCGCCGGAGGTGATGTTCTCGGACTCGGCCTGGTGACTCACGCTCTGGCTCACGGGCGGAAAGCGGCTGAGACTATTCATGCTCAACTGAGCGGACATACGGTCGACCAGCCGGGCCAGCATCCGGTTATCACCGCCGATGAGATGGATATGGCTGTTTTCGAGCCGGCTCCAAGACTCGAAAGTATTCAACTAAGTGTGGAAGAACGGTTTGTCGATCCATGGCAGGAAATACGTAAGACATTTGATACGGAAATGGCCATCAACGAAGCACGTCGTTGCATGGGTTGTGGTTCCTGTCTCGACTGTCACCTGTGCGAACGTGTTTGCAGCAATTTGGTCGGTGTGAAAGCGCTGACTGTTACCTCGCAGACGGAAAACGGAGTGACTGTTCCGATCCACCGAATCACCGAGGACTGCATCCTCTGCGGAGCCTGCGCCCATATCTGCCCCAAGGGTATCATGCAGATCAGGGATAGGTACGGTCGTCAGGTCGATCATGCCCACCTGAACTTAGGTCCCAACTCCGCGATCTCGCTGCCATTCCGTCAGGCGGTTCCGAACGTTCCGTATATCAACACTGAAAAATGTATACATTTTAAGACCGACAACTGCGGCACCTGTCAGACTGTTTGTCCCAAGGAGTGTATAGATTACAACGATACGGAGGAATATCGGGAGATCGAGGCCGGTACGATTGTAATGGCTACCGGTTTCGACAGCTTCAATCCCGCTCATTTGAAACAGTACGGCTACGGTGTATATCCCAATGTCGTGACGGCGGAGGATTTCGAAGCTCTAAACAATGCCGCCGGACCGACCGGTGGACGGATACTGCTCGAGAATGGTGAAGAACCTCGTTCGATCGCAATTCTCCACTGTGTCGGCAGCCGCGACAAAGACAACCATCCTTACTGCAGCCGGGTATGCTGTATGTACGCATTCAAGTTCGCCCATCTCGTTAAAGAGAAGACGAACGCCGATGTTTACCAGCTCTATATTGATGTCCGTGCCTACGGCAAGGGATACGAGGAGTTCTATCAGCGGATACTCGATGAAGGGGTCAATGTCATTCGCGGTAAAGGTGCGGAAGTCGTTGCTTCGGGAAGCACCCGACGCGCCGAAGGCCCGTTGCTGGTCCGCTGCGAGGATACGCTGATCGGCAAGTTTCGTGAGATTCCTGTCGATATGGTTGTGCTGTGTACCGCGCTGGAGTCACGCCATGACGCCCATGAGTTCGGTCGGAAGTTCAATATTTCCACCGGCGCCGACGGCTGGTTTATCGAGGCTCATCCCAAGCTGGCCCCGGTTTCAACAACTACTGAGGGTGTGTTTATTGCCGGAGCCTGTCAGGGGGCCAAGGATATTCCCGATTCGGTGGCTCAGGGCGGAGCGGCGGCCTCTCAGGCGATGAAGCTGATGAACAAAGGTGAGTTGATGATGGATGCGGCTTACGCGGAAGTTCGGGAAGAGTTCTGTTCCGGTTGCAAGTTCTGCAACGATCTCTGTCCGTTTTCGGCCATTGAATATATTGAAGATAAGTCGATCTCGCATATCAACGAAGCTCTCTGCAAGGCTTGTGGTACCTGCGTGGCGGCCTGCCCGGCGGGAGCGATTAAGGCGAGACACTTTACCGATGAACAGATTTATGCGCAGATAGAAGGGATACTGGCATGAGTTTTGAACCAAAGATTATAGGATTCCTGTGCAACTGGTGCAGTTATACCGGCGCGGATCTGGCCGGAACGGCGCGCATGAAGTATCCGGCCAACCTGAGAGCTATCAGAGTTATGTGCAGTGGCCGCATTGAAGCCGGTTTCATTCTGGACGCATTCAGAAACGGAGCCGATGCTGTCCTGATATGCGGCTGTCATATCGGTGATTGTCACTACTCCGAAGGCAACCACAAATGCCTGCGACGACTGCCGGTTATCAAAAAACTTGTCGAGCAGTTCGGGATCGACCCGGAAAGGGTTCGGCTGGAATGGGTTTCCGCTTCCGAAGGTGATCGGTTCCGTAAGATTGTTACGGAATACACCGAGCAGATCAGAAAGTTGGGACCATTGACCCTCAGGGATCTGGACTTTGAGCCTCCACCCGAAGTTGAGCATGATGAAGTCAAACCCAAAGAGGAGGTGTGCCATGTCTAAACCGAAACTGGCTGTCTACTGGGCGGCGTCCTGCGGCGGTTGTGATATCGCTATCCTTGACATAGAGGAAAAGATTCTTGATGTGGCCGACTTTTTCGATGTGGTCTTCTGGCCCTGCGCTTTCGATTTCAAGTACGACGATGTTCGCAGGATGGCCGACAAGGAAATCACGCTGACTTTGTTCAACGGTTCGATTCGCAATACGGAGAATTATGAAATCGCCAAACTATTGCGTGAGAAATCGGTCGTACTTTGCGCATTCGGCAGTTGCGCTTCCGAGGGCTGTATTCCGGGTCTGGCCAACCTGCATGACCGGCAGTCCATATTTGAATATGTCTATAAAGACTCCCCGTCGGTCGACAACGAGCAGGATGTGGTTCCACAATCGAGAACCCCGGTCGAGGAAGGAGTGCTGACTATCCCGGAGATGTGGGATACTGTCCATACGCTTGGACAGGTTGTCGATGTCGACTACATGATTCCGGGGTGTCCGCCTCAGTCCGATCAGATTATCGCGGTGGTGTCGACCATTATCGATATACTGAAAAACGGGAAAGAGCTGCCACCGAAAGGGTCTATTCTGGGTGCTACCGACAAGTCCTGTTGTGATGAATGTTCCAGGAAACGGGATGTAAAGAAAATCAAAAAATTCGTGCGACCGTTTGAGATTATTCCCGACCCTGATATATGTCTCATGGAGCAGGGTATTATCTGTATGGGACCGGCTACCAGGGCCGGTTGCGGTGCGAAATGTGTCTCGGCCGGAGTGCCGTGCCGGGGCTGCTATGGAAAGACAAGCAACGTACGTGATCAGGGAGCCAAAATGGCCACAGCGATCGCCAGTGTAATTGACTCCATCGACCCGGATGAGATTCAGGCAATAGTCGATTCGATTCCCGATCTTATCGGGACATGTTACCGGTTCAGCTTGCCTGACTCCATGCTGCGGAGGGTTCAGGTATGAAAACAGTAACCATTGATCCGGTAACCCGTCTCGAAGGACACGGGAAAATCCATTTGTTCGTAAAGGACGACGGCGAGCTGGCCAACGCCTATTTCCAGGTGCCGGAACTGCGGGGATTTGAAAAATTTGCGCAAGGCCGACCGGTGGAGGAGATGTGCCGCATCACGACAAGGATATGCGGCGTGTGTCCCGACGCTCACCACATGGCGGCGGCGAAAGCGGCCGATGCGGTTTACGGCGCAACGATTCCATCGGCGGCCCGGAAGCTGAGAGAACTTGTTTACAACGCCTTCTTTGCCGGTGATCATACTACGCACTTTTACGCGCTCGGCGGTCCGGATTTCGTATGTGGGCCGGACGCTCCCCCGGAAGAGCGAAACATTCTCGGTGTCATCGCCAAAGTAGGCCTGGAAGCGGGTAAGGCGGTTATCGCCCAGCGAGCGCGAGGCCAGCGGGTGATCGAAATAATAGGCGGCAAAAAGGTCCATCCGGTTACCGCTCTGCCGGGAGGTATGTCCAAGCGCATTACGAAAGAAGAACAGGCAGAGATGATCAAAATCGGCGATGAGATGGTCGAATTCGCCAAATTTACGATCAAGGTTTTTAACGACGTAGTGTTGGCCAACCAGCAGTATGTTGACCTGATTCTGTCGGATATGTACACGCACAAGACATACAACATGGGGCTGGTCGATAAAGACAACAAAGTAAACTTCTACGATGGACAGGTTCGCGTAACGGCCCCGGATGGCTCGGAGCACGCCCGCTACGATCCCAGAGACTATCTCGAATATGTGGCTGAGCATGTCGAGCCGTACAGTTACCTGAAATATCCGTACCTGAAGAAAGTCGGCTGGAAAGGTTTTGTCGACGGGATGGATTCGGGTATTTACAAGGCAACGCCGCTGAGTCGTCTCAATGTGGCCGACGGCATGGCCACGCCGCTGGCTCAGGAAGAGTACGAGAAGTATTTTGAAACATTGACCGGCGACCGCAGTGGCAAGACGATGGTTCACTCTACTCTGGGAACGCACTGGGCCAGAGTGGTCGAGCTGGTCTATGCCTGTGAAGCGGTTGCGCAACAGGCGCGTGATGAGGAAATCTGCTCGGATAAAGTCCACGAACCGCCGACCTCGATTGTCGGGGAGGGGATTGGAATAGTTGAAGCGCCGCGCGGTACTCTGACTCACCATTACAAGACGGACGAAAACGGAATCGTTACCGCCGCCAATCTGATTGTCGGGACGACCAACAATAACGCCCCGATCTCGATGTCTATCAAGCGGGCTGCCCAGGGACTGATCAAAAAAGGCTCCGAAATCACCGACGGCACCCTCAACAAGATCGAGATGGCATTCCGCGCCTACGATCCCTGTTTCGGTTGCGCCACTCATACGTTACCGGGGCAGATGCCTCTCGAAGTGATCGTGCGCGACGCCGACACAGGTGAAGTAATTGCTACTCGCAGGAGGAATGTTTGAGCGATATCCTGATACTGGGCCTGGGGAATGAAATCGTTGCCGATGATCGTTTCGGATACGCGGTAATCGACGAATTGTCGGCCCATGTACCGGATGGTGGAATAGTAGAAGCTGTATTTGCTCCTCTGGCCGGGTTTGGTTTACTGGATTTTCTCAAAGACAGGTATGCGGCTCTTATTGTCGATGCTATCATGACCGGTAATTCTTCACCGGGGACCCTGTATTTTTTCACTTCCGGTCACCTTACTCCAACCCGGCATCTGTGCGGGTCCCATCAGATCAGTCTTCCTGCCGCGTTGGAATTGGGACGAAAGATGGGATACGACATGCCGAAGCGGATCGATGTGCTGGCCGCCGAAGCTGAGGATATCACAACTATTACTGAATCGATGACACCGGCCGTCGAGAGCGCGGTGGCGAAAGCTGTTGACCAGGTTCTGGCATGGATCAACGAAGTATCTGCGGAGGTGAATAATGTCAACAAAATTGCCGCGATCGGAAGCTGAGCAAATTGAACAGCGTCGGTCATGCCCCGAGTGCGGCGGGCGGGGATGGGTGGACAATCGCTGTCTTACGCCTGACCATGCCCATCGCTGTTCATATTGTGACGGTCGGGGAACCAATCAGGCAGGTCAGGAATGCTATGCCTGTCACGGTACCGGCATGATAGAAGTACGTAAGGTCGATAAAACACCTTGTCCGTTGTGTAACGGGGCCGGAGTTTATCCGGTGCCGAAGGGTATGACTTTCGATCAGTTTGCGTTCAGACCGGGTATGATAGAATAAATTTCTCAAGGCGCTTATCAGCCATAGTGTGAAAAACGAAACTGTCGGGATTATCGCCCGATAGCTTACAAGCCTGCTTTACGTGGCTCTTAATATTACTTCTGACCGTCCTGTGATGCTCTGACCTTGTTTTATTGATCTGAAAACGCCGCGCAATACTGACTGGTATTACGATGTCTCTAAACATTATGACAAGCCGTGGACAAAGGAGACCGCCTGCGCATGATTCTGTTTAATATTGCATGGCTGCAAAAGTGCGTTTATAGTCTGTTGATGGGACAGCCCACAGGCGGTAAGAGACCGAACAGGCTGTGCGCATTCGGGTCCATGACAGCCGGGAGATAATATGCACGAACTCGCTATCGCTGATTCAATTGTCCAAAGCGTGCTTTCAGAGGTCGAGCGGCAGGGTTATGGGAATTTGATCGAAGTCGGTCTGCGGGTGGGAGAGCTGACCGATATAGTGACGGACTCGCTCTGCTTTGGTTTCGAAGTGTTGAGCCGGGATACTATCCTCAGGGACACGAAACTTGTTATCGAACAGGTACCGGTGAGCGGTGAGTGTCTGACCTGCCGGAAAAAAACAAGTATCAATATCCCTGTTTTCCAATGCGAATACTGTGGCGGTTTCGAAATAAAAGTTGTGAATGGACAGGAACTCGATATCGCCTATCTCAAGGTGGATGATGATGGTGATAACGATGAAACGGAACAGAGAGGAGAGTGACCGATGGAGCGGCGTATTGAAATAGAAAAGCAGGTTCTGTCGGAAAATGATAAAGTCGCCCTGCAGTTGCGGCAGGAATTTGCAGATCGAAGAGTTCTGGCGCTGAACCTGGTAAGTTCGCCCGGGTCTGGCAAGACGAGTTTGTTGGTGCAGACGCTGAGCGCGCTTAAGGCCGAGTTTGGAATCGCCGTCGTGGCTGGTGATGTGCAAACGGAGAATGACGCCCAACGTTTGAGAGAAACCGGTGGCGGGCAGATCAGAGCCATCGAAACCAGAGGCGCGTGTCATCTTGACGCGCTCATGATGGAAAAGGCGCTTGTGGAGATCGACCTTGACGATATTGACATCCTTTTCATCGAAAATGTCGGAAACCTGGTCTGCCCCTCCAGCTACGATCTTGGCGAAGAAATGAAAGTTGTAATAATCAGCACTACAGAGGGAGACGACAAGCCGCTTAAGTATCCCGGCATGTTTCGACGTTCGTCCCTTATGATCACCAACAAAATCGATATGATCGAAATGTGTGATTTCGATCTCGAAAAAGTAAGAAGCAACGCGGTGACAGTTAACAATTCACTGGAATTCATAAATGTTTCCTGCCGTACCGGAGAAGGGCTGGATTTGTGGTACGACTGGCTGAGGAAACAGGTAGCATCGAAAAAGGCGACTGTGTGTGACAAAAGTGGCTGAAAAGACAGGGGATCGTCGAGTTCGGGTACTGGTTAAGGGACTTGTCCAGGGGGTCGGATTTCGTCCTTTCGTCTATCGTCTGGCTTGCGACAATAAGTTGACGGGGTTTGTGTGCAATGACTCCTCCGGCGTGAAAATCGAGTTGCAGGGTGAAGCCGATCGGATTGAATTGTTTCAGCGATTGCTCTTGGAATCCGCTCCTCCGCTGGCCCGGATCGAGTCGATCAGTGTCACGGATATGCCCTCCGAGGTCGAAACCGAGTTTGAAATAAGACTAAGCGAAGGCAGTCATACTGCCAATACGCTGATTTCCCCCGACATCGCCACTTGTGATGACTGTCTGCGCGAATTGTTCGATCCGAATGATCGAAGATATCGTTACCCGTTTATCAACTGCACCAACTGCGGCCCCCGTTTCACGATTGTTGAGAAGATACCTTACGACCGACCGTTTACATCGATGAAAACGTTTCGTATGTGCGGTCGGTGTGAGGCCGAATACCATGATCCCGGAAACCGCAGGTTCCATGCTCAGCCGAACGCCTGCCCTGAGTGTGGTCCGAAACTCAGTCTGCTGGACCGGCGAGGACAAGTTTCTGCCGACGATCCGATAGAGGTGGTTTGTGATGCGCTGAAGGAAGGGAAGATCGTCGCGATGAAAGGGCTGGGCGGCTTTCATCTGGTGGTGGATGCGACCAATGACCGGGCGGTGTCTATGCTACGAATGAGAAAACAGCGTGAACGAAAACCGCTCGCTCTTATGGCTCCCGACCTGACAACGGTCGAAGAATACTGCTGTGTAAGCGATGAGGAGCGGAAACTACTTACTCATTATTCTCATGCCATCGTGCTTTTGAAGAAAAAACGACAGGGAAGCATAGCTGATTCGGTAGTGATGGGAAATCGTTACTTCGGATTTATGCTGCCGTATACGCCGTTGCATCACCTGGTTCTCAGGAGCGGTTTTCAGGCCCTTGTTATGACCAGCGGTAATCTCAGCGAAGAACCTATCGCCATCGCCAACGATGAGGCGATTGAAAGACTTGCCGACATTGCGGATCTTTTCCTGGTCCATGACCGGGATATCCTGCAACGTTGCGATGATTCGGTTATCCGCGTCTCCGCCTGTAAGCCGAGACCGGTTCGTCGCGCCCGCGGCTTTGTCCCGCAACCTTTGATTATGCGCCGTCCGTTTGTGAAAAATATCCTGGCCTGCGGCGGCGAACTAAAAAATAGTGTAGCCATAACAAGAGGTAATAAAATCTTTCTGAGCCAGCATATCGGTGACCTTGATAATCCGACCGCTCTCGGTTTTTTCGAGGAGTGTATTGCTCATCTGAGTCGTATTCACGAGGTCGAACCGGAAATCATCGTCTGTGATCTTCATCCGGAGTATCTGTCCACCAAGTGGGCGCTCGCTCAGAAAAACCTTCCGGTGATTCAAGTCCAGCATCACCATGCTCACCTTGCGTCCGTAATGGCGGAAAACGAGGTGGAAGATACCACTGTCGGTATCATCCTCGACGGCACCGGGTACGGTCTCGACGGCACGATTTGGGGTGGCGAGATTCTGGTCGGTGATTTTGAACGATGCGAACGGTTCGCCTGGCTGGACAAAGTCCCGATGCCCGGTGGTACTGCCGCCATAAAACAACCCTGGCGAATGGCCGTGAGCTACCTGAATCATCTCTGTGGATCAGGACCTTTTCAATATGACTGGCCGTTTCTGACAGAGCTGAATCATGAAGAACGGTCGGTTATTCTTGGCATGATCGATAAAAGAATCAACTCGCCAGAGACCTCCAGTTGCGGGCGCTTGTTTGACGGGGTAAGCGCCATGATAGGGTTGGGCAATGAGGCGGCTTATGAAGCAGAATTGGCTATCAAGCTCGAAATGTGCGCGATGGGCTGGACGGGTGATGATACTGAACCTGGTGACTCCATCATACACGTCTGTTCAGGTGGCCCGATATCCCTTGCGCCTGTCCTTGAGCCGATCATTGAGGGAATTGAGAACCGTGAACCGGCCGAAAAACTCGCTTATGGTTTTCACCGGCGGCTGGCATTGTTACTCTGTGAATCGGCTCGGTCAGCTTGTGAAAAATACGGTATATCCCGAGTGGGACTATCCGGTGGTGTTTATCAGAACAATCTGTTCCTGAATATGAT
>JAJRTA010000057.1 GCA_024278515.1 Candidatus Zixiibacteriota bacterium | reverse complement strand
TGTTGCCGATCACGACCGGTTCTGGGTTGTCGAGTGCGGATGCAGGAAAAAACGGAACAACCGTTGCCGCAGCTCGAACCATGAAATCTGTCTATGGTTTCACGGTGACATGCACGAGGATTTCGGGCGGCGGCGTGAGATCAGTCGCGATGAGGTCACTCGATTATTACGTCAGGCTAAAGATGAAAACCTGGTCACCCGTCCTTTTCGCAACGACACTGACCGGACTATCACCGAAGGCATCTGCTTCTGCTGTGACGACTGTTGTGGCTATTTCCTGAACCAGGACGAAATATGCGATAAGGGCGCCTATGTTGAACAGACCGATACCGATATTTGCAGTTTGTGCGCCAACTGCGAAGATATCTGCTATTTCAAGGCCCGCAAAGTAAGCGACGGGCAGGTTTTTATAGACCGTGACCGTTGCTTTGGCTGCGGTCTGTGTGTCAGTATTTGCCCGGAAGAAGCAATCCGCATGGTTAAGCGTGCGGGATAACGGTCGTCTCGAAAGTTAAAACGGGTTTGTTCGGAACGCGGCGGCCTGATAATTCCCGCGAACTCTTGAAGCCGGTACGGTATATCCTTCCCCCAAATACCGATTCTGACGCCTGATCAATACATACCCGGAGTCCTGATCCGGCATCCAGTCAGGCAGGAAACTTTGTTCGCTTAAGAACCAGATATTGATACTGACCATCCGCATGGCTGATGGTGACCCGAAGTCGGACCATGACAGGCCGAACTCAAGCACGTTTGTATCGGGCGGGAGATTGAGATAGCTGAATCCGGTCGGGTCGAAAAGCACGACCCAGGCGCCTGAAGTACCCGAAGCGGGGTCCCAGCGAGCGAAAGCCTCCAGCCCGTGCAGCCCGATAATTGCCCGATAATCGGCCCCAAGTCCGTTAAGGAAAGTAGTATCATTAAAAACTGTCTGTCGTCCGGTCGATCCGTTCTGATCACTGTCGAAGTAAATCCCCAGATCCAGAGTTGTGTCATTTACCGGATCAGGACCCCACGGTTCCCAGAACTCATAACGGAACTCTATCGTGGTATCGGTACTGCGGGCCAGCATACGTTTCAGATCGGTCGGCCAGCTGAGGTTGTTTTTGTCGGTGACGATTTCTTCCCACTGGTAGAACAATGAGATAGTATCCGAGTAGCCTGTTTTCCCGCCGGCTTCATAAGCGCGGGCATGTATTGTATGCTCGCTGGCCAGTATTTCGCCCGAAGCATCCCAGAAAAAAGTGTACGGTGGAGTCAGATCGTCTGAGCCTGTTTGATATACACCATCCACGTAGAACTCGACTTTAGTGACGCCAACCGGATGATCGGCAGCTACCGTGATTGTTACAGTGTCACCGATAATGGCTGAATCTGTCGGCACGGAGATCCAGGCGATCGGTATCATCGGATCATCTCCGGTCGTAAAACTGAAAACATAAGGGTTTTCCAGTTTGTTTCCGAAAGTATCGGCCACGGTAGTATCGATGGTAACAGTGTACAGGGTGTTGAAACCGAGAGTATCGTTCGGCGTGAATACAGCCACGCTATCACTGTAGCTTACTGTTCCGTTGATTCCGCCGCTGACCGTGAAAGATGAGCTGTTGATGGTTGATGAATCCATATCCTTGGAGAAAAATACCCGGATAAGTCCAGCCGGGTCCACATTGATTGCGCCGTTGACCGGGTCAGTTAATACTACAACCGGCGGCGTGGTGGCCGGATCATCGGCTGTGGTGAAAGTCCAGGTTTTGTTGTTCTGGAGGTGATTTCCGGCCAGATCGGTGACTCCGGTTGTTATCGACACGGTGTAGCTGGTCGACCAGGCAAGACTGCCGGCAGGGCTGAACCGGACAGTATCACCGTCAAAGGAAAATGTACCGACCACGGAAGGGTTGATAGTGAACGTTGTCGGTGAAATCCTGTTGCTGTCGATTTTCTCTGAAAAAACAATCAGGATATCAGTGTCGATCGGAACTCCGACAGCATCTTCAGGCGGGCTGACCGACTCGATACTCGGCGGCGTCCGATCACCGTCCGGCCCGTTACCGTTCCCGGAACAGCCGGGATTCAGCCCCGATGTTAGAGCTGTAATTATCCATAAAAGGAGAATCCCATAAAAATGTTTCAAATCAATGATTTTCATACCGGGGATTTTCTTTTTCACAAAGCTTATATACATTTGTCGGCTCAACGATGCAATATGAGATGTATTTTTTCCTTCGGTTTGAATATTGTCTGAATTGCAAAAAAACACGGGTCGATTATCTCGACCCGTGTTGCCGCGGCGTCAGAAGCCGCTAAGTTGCTGTCGGACTCTTCTAATTGCTCGCCACTTTGAACTGCGCCACGATCTGCTGGAGACCTTCGGCGTTTCGGTTCAACTCCTCGGCGGCGGCGGCGGCCTGCTCGGCGCCGGTGGCCGTCTCCTTGGTCACCGAGGCGACATTCTCGATATTCTTCGAGATCTGCTCGGCCGCGGTGGACTGTTCCTCGGTCGCCGTGGCGATCTGCTGGATCATGTCCATCACCGACTGGGACATGTTGACGATCTCGGTCAGGCTGTTGCCCGCTTTGTCGGCCAGTTCCCGGCCCTTGTCGACTTCCTGGACGCCTGTTTCCATCGACTGCACCGCTTCTTCGGTCTCAGTCTGGATACCTTTGATCATGTCGGTGATCTCGCCGGTGGCTTTGCCGGTCCGTTCGGCCAGTTTTCGTACTTCGTCGGCCACTACGGCGAAACCGCGTCCCTGCTCGCCGGCCCGGGCCGCTTCGATCGCGGCGTTCAGAGCCAGCAGGTTGGTCTGGTCGGCGATGTCGTCGATAACACTGACGATTTCGCCGATCTGGTCGGCCGACCTGGCCAGTTTGCCGATCGACTCGGCCGACTCGCGGACCACGTCGGCGATCCTTTGCAGACCCTGGATGGTGTCGTTGACGATCTGACCGCCGGAAGTAGCGGTATCGGAAGCGTTTCTCGAACTATCGGTAGCATCACCGGTATTCTTTGATGTCTCGACAATTGTCGCGCTCATCTGTTCGACGGCGGTTGATATCTGGGCCACCTGCTGAGCCTGGTCGTTGGCTCCGCGTGACATCTGCTCGGAAGTCGAAGCGATCTCGGTGGCCGCCGAGACCAACTGGCTGGCATTTTCGTCCAGCTTGCGAATCATGCCGGTCAGGTTGGTCACCATCGTCTTGAACGCGTTGCCCAGCACATCCTTTTCGGACTTGGGTTCAACCTGAATAGTGAGATCATTATGGGCGATACTCTCGGCGTGTCCGGCCAGCTCTTTCATGTAGTCGATCAGTTTGCGGAAGGAACCGGCCAGAATGCCGATCTCATCTTTGGATGAAATCTCAATCTGATGCTGGATATCACCGGTGGAGATGCTCTCGGCGATACCGGCGATTTTTGTAATAGGATTCGAAATCATACGAGCCACAAAGTATGCTACAAAAATACCTATCAACAGAGCGCCGATTGAGATCCAGATCGGAATTTGAGAGTTAGTGGCGGCTGTTTCATCGGTGGTTTCGACTTCTGTGTCTGCCTTTTCCCCGGCCAGCGTGTAACCTTCTTCAATAATCGGTTCCAGAGCGTGTACAGCATCCCTCATCTGCGCCACGTAGCCGTTGATCTCTTTGTCCTGCTCTACCAACGCCAGAAACTTCTGTTCATACCTGGCGCTGTTGTCTCTCACCAACTGTTTCTCATCGGCGCTCATGTCGCTACCCATGGCGTCCAGTTGCAGGACCGCGAGTTGCTCCTGAGCTTTCTTGACGTACTTTTCGTCTTTCCTGAGGAGATAGTCTTTCTCATGCTTTCTGATAGTCAGCAGATCGACCATGAGACGTTCATCATTTGAATTTTCAAAGGCGGCCGCCAGTTCATGCGCGACTTGCCGGAACTGACCCTGTAACCCGGACTTGTGATCCAGACCCTTGGTTTCCCACGCCTCAACTACCTTTTTGAACATGGTGAGATACTTGTCGGACAGTTCAATGACTTTGTTAGCTGCTTCAACTCCTTTGGGGTTATTAGCCTGAGCCTCTAAACTCGCCAGCTCCCGTCCAAGTTCCTTTATTTTGGTTACCGCTTCTTCGACACGCGGTACGTACTTGAGGTCTTTGCGGAGAAGAAAGTCTTTCTCGGAACGCCGAGCCTGCAACATATACACGTTGATCTCGGCGTTGTAGTTCTTTATTGCCAGATCCTGCTTGATTACATCATCGAAGCTGGCAACGGTGCCGGTCAGATTGTGGTGTGACATATAAGCCACTACCGCCATCAACAACAGCACAACGCCAAATCCGGCGAATAATTTGGTGCTGATCTTATAGTCTTTGAAGCTTTTCATTATTTCTGCTCCTTTATCCTGATAGTTAGAACTTAAACAAGGTGTTCACGTACATCGAATTATCAGTTTTGCTGTCAGCATCCTGGTAGTTCGTCGAACGGTAGTTCAGAGAAACCTTGAAGCCTTTGACCGGAGTACTTTCCACGCCTACGATCAAAAGTGAATGGCCATCGTCAACGGCATCGGTGTTAGGATCGTATAGATCCAGGCGACCGAAGAAATTGAGACTACGAGCAAAAGCCGATTGAGCGGCCAGCTTTTTCAGGTAGAAACTGGTAAAGAACGACAGCCCGCGTTTTTTGACGGCATCGCCGAGAGCGCCCTTGCCGACGGTAGTGAAGTTCAGGTCGAAACCGAAATCAACAGTACTGTTCCAGGCCATAAGACCACCGATCGAGACGATCTGACGTTTCGAGTCGGAAGCCGACACCGTCGTGACGGTAGTATCCCACGGTGTGCTTGAAGTATCGACTGAAACGAGATCATCCAGCGACTTGTTCTGGGTGCCTGAATAGAACTGAAACATCAGAGCGCTATGGCTCAGTGATCCGATATTCTTGAACGGTTTGGCTATTGTCACGAAGTTGAAATCCTTGCGATTGTTGAGTTCGTTAACATGCGAGTAGCTGGTACCGTTCAGTAAAGCCAGACTGGCGAAACCGTACTTCGACTTTTTGCCGAAACCGAGGATTGTGGATATTCCCAGATCGGAG
>JAJRTA010000056.1 GCA_024278515.1 Candidatus Zixiibacteriota bacterium | reverse complement strand
TCGATACGGGTCTCTTTGACGTTCAGGTTTTCGTTCGTACAATCGATGATCCGGTTTATTATTTTGGGGGAACCGGGATAATGTATTTTAAGGCGCAAGCCAGCGGGGTAAGTTTTCAGACCAGGCCATTTACAGAGCGCAGTAAGAGCTCTCGCCAGGCGGAAAAGGTTGAGAGACCTATCCCGCCGGCAGAGACAGATGATTCCGGTACGGCACCACTCCCAGACCCGAACTACCTGCAAATATATCCCATAGATTCTCAGTGGGAACTGGATGTCATCCCTGAGTCGGCTCCCTCTCGGGGCAGTGTTCGTTTTACCGGCAGATGGGTTTATCCGGATACTAATGGCACCGACCGCCCGTTACGCTGGGCGACAGTATGGTTTTATGACCATGACACGTATTCAGGTGATGACTATCTTGGCGAGACGCTTACCGGAACCGACGGCACTTTTACATCACCCTGGTTCGATAATACCGATGGTACGTTCGAAGGGAAGACACTGGATCCGTATATGGTAGTTGTTGCATCTAACGGCGCGTTTACAGTTCGTGATGCGTCGGACAATTATTATGACGGATGGACTCCTAAGCCTATACAGTCTGAAGTTGCTGACGGTACAATCAATCTTGGGGATTGGCGCACGCCTAACAGCGAGAACCCTGCATGGTGGATATTTCAGTTCGGCAATGATGCCTGGAATTTGTTTGCAAACGGGGGGCCGGGGTATACTATGCCCAATGTTGAAACCAAGTACCCATTTGAAAACTGGGCTCACTATCATCCTGGCGGACAGATTCATATTCCCAACTCTAATACGGCGCGAAGTCCTGATGTGATTGTACATGAATACGGCCACTTTTCTATGTATACCCTTTACGGTAACTGGTTTCCAACCACACATTGCCCCAGCCCTCATTACATAGATCGCTGTAGTCATACAAATTGCGCCTGGACTGAAGGCTGGGCATCTTTCCTTGCGATAGTGACATATGACAGCCCGGTTTTCCACCATGTCGGGGAGTATCTTATTAACTATGAAAACAGTAGTGGGATGTCCGGTTGGGAATTAGGCGATTGTGTCGAGGGACGTGTGACGGCGGCACTCAATGATATCTATGACAGCGCCAACGACGGCTTTGATCAATACGACGGCGGTTTCCTGGACATCTTCAGCGTCATAGAATCCCAGAATGACAATAGGTTCTTGGAGTTTTGGAACGCATGGAAAAATCAGGGATACCCGGATTGTGCCCCGGTAAGTTCAATTAAGGAGAATACCATCGACTACAATGCCAGTCCGATTATTACCGGGATACCAGATCGGACGATCGTTGCGGGTGATCACCAGTCGTTCAGTCTCTGGGGCTACTCATCTGACAGCGAGTGTTCAGATGCCCAATTGAGTTATCGCCTGAGAGGTTCCAATTCCTGTGGTGTTTCTTTAAGTGGTCATACAGTTTACCTTGATCCGCCATTCTCTACTCCTCCGCATTATTGTGATATTACTGTTGAAGTTTCTGACGGTTCCGAGATCAATTTAGACGTCTTCAGGGTCTCTGTCACCTGTCCGCAGGTTAGTACGCCGAAAAGCCTGACCTGTACCCCCGGTTGCGGTTATATCGATCTCACCTGGAATGCGTCCAGTAATGCTACCAGCTATAGGATTTACCGGGACGGTGTATTGCTGGATACGGTTACCGGTACTTTTTTCCGCGACAATAATCCCGGGTCGTTTCAGAGATGTTACCGGGTTGCCGGGCAGAATCACTGTGATATTTCAAGCCAGTCCCTTGCGTCATGCTGTACCGCTCTCCGCATACCGGCCTCGGCAACCGGTCTTTCGTGCACTCCGGGCTGTGGATATATTGATATAAGCTGGAATGCAGCCGCCCGTGCGACCAGCTACAGAGTGTATCGTGACGGGGCACCTCTGACTTCCACCACGAATACCTCTTTTCGTGATAACAGCCCCGGAGCTTCGGAGCGCTGCTATACGGTTCGTGCTTCAAACTCTTGCGGCCTGGCTCCCGCCATAGACACCGCGTGCTGTACGGCCCTGGCTCCGCCGCCGCCGCCCGCATCTCTGACCTGTGTCGAAGGCTGTGGTTATATCGACCTTGACTGGACGCAGGCGGCAGGCGCAACCGGTTATCGCGTTTACCGTGACGGCGTTTTACTGACAACGGTTAGCGGTACTGGTTATCAGGACAATAATCCGGGTGTGAGTCAGCGTTGTTATGTCGTTAAGGCGATCAACTCCTGTGGTGAATCGGCCCAGTCGCCGCAAAGCTGTTGCACGGCTTTACATGCGCCGCCGAGTGTGTCGACTCTCCAGTGTACTCCGGGTTGTGGCATAATCGATCTCTCCTGGACGGCAGTTCCGGGCGCTACCGGTTATTACATTGTTCGTGATGGTATGGAGTATGACTCGACTTCGAGTACCAGCTGGCAGGATAACAATCCGGACACATCACAACATTGCTATAATGTCATAGCAAAGAATAACTGCGGTCTGAGTGGCCCATCCAACGAAGCATGCTGTACGGCTCTTCTCAGTCCCTCCAAGGTGCCCGTTCTTAAGGCCAGTACTAATGTTTGTGATACGATATACCTCCGGTGGGAGTCTGTGTCCGGCGCTCAGGGATACCGTATTTACAGGGACGGTGCAGGACTTGCTTCCATCACCGGGACTGTCTATACTGATTACATAGGCGTCGATTCCTGCTTCGAATATGTCGTAACCGCCATCAACGATTGCGCCGAGGGGGTTGCATCCGATCCGGCAGTCGGATGCAGCGACTGCGGTCAGACCTTGTTCTCCATTTCAGGCTACACGGTTTATTATGATATGGTAAGGCATATCCCGGATGTGACCGTTGATCTGGCAGGTGGTTCCGCGACAACTACTACCACCGACATTTCCGGTTATTACCTGTTTGATGGGCTGGCTATGAACGACTACTCGGTGACGCCTTCACGAACGGCTGATGATCCCGGTGTCAGTATTGGTGATGTCGTCAAGATGCGTCGTCATCTGGCCTATCTTGAACGGTTCGATTCGCCGTACAAGTACATAGCCGCCGATGTTACCTGCGACAGCACGGTAAGCGTCTCCGACATAATCAAAATAAGACGCTATCTTGCTCAGCTCGAGGATCTGCCGTGCGGCAACTGGAAGTTCATCGACTCCGGCTTTGTTTTGACACCGGCCAACTGGTTTGCCGCCCCTGGATATATTGTGGGAAGTCTGACCTACGACTGGACGGACTCGAGCTTTGTGGGTATCCGGCTGGGTGATGTTAACAATACCTGGGCGCCGCCGGGACCGTTTGCGACACGTGCACTCGACCAACCGAATAACTCAACGGCTGGCGCTATAGTAAGAGTCCGTGATGTCCACAATGCGGTTCCGGGTGAGTTGGTGCAGGTCTATGTTGTGGTGTCTGGTTCCGCTGAGATTGCAGGTGTGGAACTGCACCTGGATTATTCAGTGCATGAACTTGAGTTTCTCGGTGTTTCATCCGCAACTCTGACCGACTACACTTCGAACAATTTCGGCGAAACGATCCATCTGGTATGGGAAGATATCAACAATACTGTAGAAGCCGACCATGAAACCGGCCTGTTTACTCTTACTTTCCGTGTTGCCGATGGGCTGACTACTTCTGCTGAGATCAATCTCCGGGGCGAGCTTGTCGATGACCGGGGTGACTCTTACAGAACTGACTGGCAGCCGGGCATAATTATTCTGGCCAGTCTGGGCGTCAATGGTGCCGGTTCAGAAACACTCCCCTTGAGCTACTATCTAAGTCCCAACTATCCCAACCCGTTCAACCCGGAAACCCGGATTGAATTCGGTTTGCCGCAGGCCGAACATGTTACTCTCGATATTTACAATGTTATGGGGCAGCGTGTCGCTCGTCTGGCCGACGGTGAGTTCGGGGCGGGGAACCATGCCGTAATCTGGTCCGGTCATGATGACAACGGGTTCCTGGTGGGATCCGGAGTCTATTTCTATCGTCTTGAAGCCGGATCGTTTATGCGGACACGGAAGATGACTTTGATGAAATAGCCGCTTGATCTTGATATTATTGAGCATGGGATGGTGTGTTTTCACCATCCCTTTTTTGTGCGCGATTCTGAAGTGTCATGCCGTGACAGGCCTGAAATACTCACCTGTCTCAACAACTTCCGTTGACCGTTTATGTACAATTATGTAACTTCCTTCAAACGAATTAGATGGAGTTGTGAAATGTCATATCTGAAAACAGCCGATCCTGAAATATACGACGCGATTGTCAAAGAAACCGACCGTCAGGCCACCAAGCTGGAACTGATCGCTTCGGAGAATTTCGTTTCCGAAGCGGTGCTGGAAGCGATGGGCGGGGTGATGACCAACAAATACGCCGAGGGCTATCCGGGCAAACGTTACTACGGCGGTTGCGAGTTTGTCGATATTGCCGAGGACCTCGCCCGTGATCGGCTGAAACAGTTGTTCAACTGCGAGCATGCTAATGTCCAGCCGCATTCAGGCTCACAGGCCAATATGGCCGCTTACTTCACAATGCTCAAACCGGGCGACAAGGTAATGGGGCTCGACCTTGCCTGCGGGGGACATCTCACCCACGGTCACCCGATCAACTTCTCCGGTTTCCTGTTTAATTTCACCGGTTACGTCGTGGATAAAGAGACTGAGCAGGTCAATTATGATGAACTTCTGAAACAGGCCAAAGAGGTACGTCCCAAACTGATCGTCGCCGGTGCGTCGGCCTATCCTCGTACGCTGGACTTTGAAAGAATACGGGCTATCTGCGATGAGGTTGGAGCTTACATGATGGTTGATATCGCCCACATCGCCGGACTGGTGGCCGCCGGACTTCATCCGTCACCGGTACCCTGCGCCGATTTCGTGACTTCAACCACCCACAAAACCCTTCGGGGACCTCGGGGTGGGGTTGTCATGTGCAAAGAACAATACGCGGCCGACCTTGACCGTATGGTTATGCCCGGTATTCAGGGCGGGCCGCTGATGCACGTCATCGCCGCCAAAGCGGTGGCCTTCAAAGAAGCGCTTTCCGACGACTTCAAAGCCTATCAGAAACGAATTATCGACAACGCTAATGTTCTCGCTTCATCATTGATGGAAAAAGGTCACAAACTGGTTTCCAACGGCACCGACACGCACCTGATGCTCATGTCGTTTGTTGACATCCCCAAGGTCACCGGCAAGAAGGTTGAGATCGCGCTGGACAAGGCCGGAATCACGGCCAATAAGAATACGGTGCCGTTCGATCCGGAGAAGCCGTTCGTGACTTCCGGTCTGCGTCTTGGCACACCGGCCGTCACGACACGGGGGATGGGTGCCGACGAGATGCGCACTATCGCCGACTTCATCGACAGGGCCATAACCGCTCGCCGCAAGGACGATGTGCTTGCCGATATTGCCGGGGAAGTCGCTGGGCTTTGTGCCAGGTTCCCGCTTTATCCGGAACGAAACGCGTAGATGACAGGCCCCACAGACACTTGTTATTGTCATCCTGAGATACCTCAGGAATCTGCTTTCAGGGTGTCATTTCGAGCCTGTCCCGGAATCTAGAAACCTGCAAGTCAATATCGCTGTGACTTCTGGTTGGAATTCGTAAACGCGCTTCTTATATTCATCACAGCAGGTCCGGTTATGGACTGCAAGGAGTGTGAATTATGTTGTTTAATCTTACAATGTTTCCTACCGCCGGACGCAGAGCCTCGATCTCGGCCGATGTCTCGCGTGTTATTGACCTGATCGACAAGTCGGGCCTTCCCTACAAGGTCGGTCCGATGTCCACCGCTATCGAGGGTGACTGGGATACGGTTATGGCTTTGATCAACAAAGCGCGCCGGATGCTTCGCCGCAACCACGACCGTGTCTATATTCAGATCACGATCGACGACCGCAAGGGAGCCCGGAACCGGTTGTCCGGCAAAATAGCATC
>JAJRTA010000055.1 GCA_024278515.1 Candidatus Zixiibacteriota bacterium | reverse complement strand
TCTTGTCGACAACAAAGTCGAAGGAGTCTATCCCGATCTGCAGACGGCTGAAAATATGATGTTGTCTCCCTTACTCTACAATCCTGACTCTCGCGACATACTCTATTTCGGCCGCGCCGAGCTTGGTCTGTCGGATCTGATCGATAGTCTTAAGGAAATCAGCCTGCTGGCAGTAGATCCGAGATTTCGTTTGGGCGGCCTGTTCGACAGTGTAAAGCAATCGGACTGTAATGCCGTTCGTATCACCAACGATCCGGTCTCTTATATGGCCGAAAGGGCGGGGTTGGAGTGGTATGACATTATCATCCTGCCCGGAATTGAGCCGGATAATTATCGGTCCAGCCGACTGGTCAGCAGCGAATTTATCGGGCGAGTTGCCGCAATGTTATCTGACAGCGGGATACTGGTGATACCGACATCGTATGATACGGATCGCTATGTCTCCGGTGAAGTTGCGGCGTTGTTGTCAACAATACGCAACAGTATTGTTCCCGATCTTGCCTATGTAACTGTCTGGCCCGGTGACGCTACCCTGATCATGGCCTCACCGTCCAACATATTTGAATTACCCATAGACAGTCTGTCAGCACGTATGGATAACTCTGGCTATCAGTCGACCTATCTGGACGAATTTTTTCTGCGGAACCGGCTGGAACCATACAAGCGGGCGCGTGTCGATTCGGCGTTGTCCGGAAACAGCGACGCCCGGAACCGGACAGCTCAGCCGATATTGCCGCAGTTACAAGCTGTGTATCGTTCACATTCCGGCTTTGACCGTACCCTGCTTTCTTTCTTGTTCGATAAGCTGTATGGATTCCTCCTGCTGTTGTTATTGGTACTGTTGTTGCTGTTGTATACGTTATTCCGTCCGCGTCGGTGTCGTCGTTTCGGGCTGTTCTTATATTTCACCGCCGGAATTGTTTCGATCGGACTGGAACTGTTGTCGTTCTACGTCTATCAAAACACGGCCGGGTCGCTTTATTCCGAACTGGCCGCTCTGGTTGGTTCATTTATGCTCGGGTTGTCGGCGGGGACCTGTTACTCCCAGCGGTTTGAAGGGGACGGGCATGAATATCCGGCGTTGGTCGTTCTGCTGGCAGCAGTTATTATGTTCGGGTTTACGTGGGATTCGATTGATCCCCGTCTCGCCTTCTGGTATCATATATTGTTTTTATTCGTAACCGCCCTCGCTACCGGATCGCTGTTTGTGGCGGCCACGCGTAGATACTATTTCGATAAGCCGTTGTCGAATCGTGGGACCGGTTACGCGGTTGAACTGGCCGGTTCAGCGGTCGGCGCTCTCTTTACTTTGACAGTGCTCTTGCCGACGCTCGGCATCACGAGGCTGTTGCTTGTTTCGGGATTGCTTCTGCTGGTCGCCCTTATCGGCGCAGTATTGACACGTCGATCGTACTGATCTTGCCTGCGACTATTCGAGCGTGTCAAGCCATGAGTTTATGAAGTCCGTTTGTGCCTCGGTGTATCCGATTACGCCGACCATCCGGTTGGCTTTCAGGCCGACGACGATAGTACCATAAAAGCTGTCATCAACTCCGATAGCTTTACCGTCGTCATAAGCAAGTTCGGTCGGCGGGTCGATCAATTTCCCGGTCTCATCCGCCGCTCGTGACCATTCCAGAAGCTTCTTGCCCGCCTCGACATTACAAGTGAACAGGGTAATACGTGAGTTTTTGTTCTCGCAGTCGATGCTGTAAACTGAAGTAAGGAAACTTTGCCCGAGGAATGATTCGGCGTAATACTTTGCGGAGCCATCAATGGCTTTTTGTCTCGGGAAAACACTGAACGGTTTCGGCAGATGTGTCGTGCCGGGTAATTGTTTAGATAATTCATCGGCGAGGTTTATCAGAGCCAGACCGGTTTCGTCGGAATCGTCATAGCCGATCAGCCTGACCATTATATTCCCCTTTACAAATTCGATTTTCGAAGGCGTCGTATACCCCTCCACACCGAGTCGGACAATGTTTGCGTCATCGGGGCGCAGCATCGAGTATAGGCCGTAAGCGTCGGCAGGCGAATCGAAACGGTACAGATCAACCACTATTTCCGTTTCATTTTTACGATAATCGGCAGTGGCCACTTCGACAAAACCGTAGAGATGATACAACTCTGCTCCGCCGTCTATGTACTCGTACAAAGATTGCCCGGCAAACAAGCGGACATCTGATATTCGCGCTATGCCAACCGCGTCGTAAGTTTTCGCCAGAAGTTCCTCGGTCGTCTTTTCTTCGGCTGATTTCTTTTTGCCGCAGGTAAGAGCTATGGAAACAGTGATCAGAATTATGAGCGGTAGTATTGCCGAACGTTTCATGCCGTTCCTCCCTTAACCACCGAGGGTGGATTTTTCCTACGTAACAGTATCTGGTTTTCCGGTGATCGCGATTCGCCAACCGAGGTCACATACACAGCCGGGCGGTCGTTTACCGGACAGGCGAACTCGCAGGCGCCGCAACCGGTACAGATATTCGGATCGATATATGGTCTCTGCACCGTTACCTCCCTGCCCTGGCGGTCGGTTATGGTCTCTTCTTTCAGGTAGATAGCTTTGGGCGAAGTAGGACACCATTCTTCGCACACGATACAGCGAGTGGCCATAGCCCAGGGAAGACAGCGCCCGTAATCGAAAAAGGCCGTGCCGATCCGATTGGGCGGGTGGTCCTTGTCGCCGACTTTTTCAGCCATCGACAATTCGAGAATAGCGCCGGTCGGGCAGACCTGGCCGCACAGTGTGCACGACGGCTCGCAGTAACCGATCTTCGGAATCAGTATCGGCGTCCAGACACCCTCGATACCGGATTCCATCAGAGTCGGGTGCAACGCGTTGTTGGGACATACTCGCATACATTGACCACAGCGAATGCAACGAGCGATAAAGTCATCTTCGGCAACCGCTCCGGGTGGACGAATTAGTTTTGATTCGGCATTGATTTTGTGGGCATCACCGGAACGCAGCATCGGGAAAAGAGCCGCTCCGGCTGCCAGTGATAATACTGTTTTGCGTTTGGTGATATCAACCTGTTGTACGGTTGCCGGGTTCGTTTTGGTCCCTTCGAGCGTGGGGAAGAACTTAAACGACAACGAACCCCGGGGACACGATGCCTGACAATTCAGACACAAATGGCACTCTGCCTGTCGCCAGCGCGAACCAATATCGGGGTTGTCAGCCCCTTGACAGTTAAGCAGACAGAGATTGCAGTGGTCACATGTTTTTTCATCCTTTTCCAGTCCGAAAACGGCAAATCGCGAAAAGATACCCAGCATCGCGCCGAGCGGGCAAAGTCCGCGGCACCAGAATCGTGTGAACACACGATTGGTGACCATGATCCCGACAAACAGAATTGCGATGCTTATTATGCCGTGAAAATAGACCCGGCGAAAATTGAGAATAAGCGGTGCGATAAGGTCATAGATAAATTGCGCCGCATCGGAAACCGGTTTTACACCGAATGATTTTACCCAACCCAGAATACCGTCGGCGGAAGCATGCAATGTCGGCAATACAAATGTGCCGATAGATCGCGCCATCAGCGGCAGCGGATCAAGCAAACCGGACTGAAGAGTCCCGAACAGTGCGGCCGCGATCACAAACAGAAATATGTAGTATTTGATGCGCTGGTATTTTCGGTACCGATTGGATTCCATCCGTCCTTTACCCCGGAAGCTGATCCGCTCCGAGCGTATTTCCGAAATCCAGTGGTTCAAAGTGCCGAGAGGACAAACCCAGCCGCAGAAGAATCGCCCGATAAAAACAGTCGGGATAATAATCAGTAGCGACCATAAGAGACCTTTGTACAGGGTGCCGTTTGCCAGCAACGTGGTCAGCGCGACCAGCGGGTCGAACTGTAAAGCGATAGAGACCGGATAGGGGAGAAGGATCTCAGATATAGTGTCCGGGTTGAAGCTGACTTCGAAGTTAGTTTCAAGAATCAGCCAGAAAAAAATCCCGAAGAAAAGAATCTGTGAGAAACGTCTTAGGTTTCTGACCGTCCTGATGGTCATCCGAGGTTCTCTCTGTATCCGATCTTATGATAATCGATTACGCCGAGTCCGGCGGCTTCAGCCGCCACGATATGACCGATCTTATCGGCTCGGAGTCCGAGAAACTCAACCGCGCGGGCGTCAGCCGCCACCTGGTAGGTGGCGCAGATTACGGTATGCTCGATGTTGACATCATCAAGCGACCCGCCCTGCGGTCCGCCACGCATGAGGACACGGGTAGCGTCAACTACGGTTAAGGTCGGACGGCTAAACGCGGCGAGATCAACAATCGACTGATCGATTTCCTGGTGCAACTGGTTGCGACGGCCGCCGAGTATGCCGTACAGATTCTTCATACCGATCGTGCATGATGACAACGAATGATGTTTGACTATCGGCATGTTTATCAGCCGGTCGGTTTCGACAAAGTGCCTGAGTACCGGCCAGTTGGTCAGCAGTTTGCCTCTCAGGTCCATCACGAGAAAGTCATCCTCCACCGGAAGAAGCACCTTTGCGCCCGCTTTCTCGGCTGCGTCCCGAATACCCGACCGCAGGAAACAGCGTCGCGCCTCGTTGCAGGTGACATCGGTCACGATCACTTCTGATGCCCCGGCTTTGATACACTGACGCACCATCTCGCCAACCAGAAGAGGCGATGTGTTGGCCGCCTGGGCCGCGGTACGGTCCCAGCCGACATTGGGTTTGATCGTCACCCGTTCGCCCGGTTTGACGAATCTCCTGATGCCGCCGATAGCGTTGAGGGCGTCACGGAGCGCGGCGATATGATCTTCATCCCGGGTCAGGCTCAGCCTGGGGAGCGTACTGTTTGAGGCAACTTCGAAATCAGGCTTGTTGACAATCGCCGGTTCGTATATAAACCATTTACGATCATGAAAGAACCATCCACCAATTCCGGTAACTGCCGCCAATGCGGTTGCTTTGGATGCTCTCTTGACAAACTCACGACGCTTCAATTGCTCAACCCTTTATGGCACAATTCTGTAATCATGTCTGATCGTCTTTGTCGTCGTTTACTTTATTCGGTCGAGCGGTTACCCGTGAATCTTCTTCTTCAATTACGAATGGAGCCAGCGCCTGTTTCTGTTCATCACTCAGACGACCGCTTATGCTGTAATGTTTGAACAGGGCGCGACCGTTCAGATCAAAAAATTCGTCAAGTTTCAGACGTCGAGCGGTCGCGGAAAGCTCGGCGAATTGTTGCGCGTCCCGGGTCTTTGTGATGAATTTCTCGATTGTGCCGAGTTTTACATTTACATGGCCAAGCTCTCCGATCAGCTTGGTCGGTCCGCCTTCACGTACGATCTGTTTGAACTCCTCTTTTAGTGCGTCCATTTCAGCTTTGGTTGTGCCTGCAACTTTGTGCAATTCAAGATAGCGATCGGCCATGCTTCGCAACTGCTGTGCCTTGCTTTCAGGAGAAGGTTCAGGTTCATCCGATTCCTCCTCGAGCATACGAGCATGACGCCTGGACGGGCAGTATTGCTGGTAGTCGCAGTAGCGGCATAAACTGTTTTCAGTCGCCGGGAAGTTCTGAGTTTTGTTGGCCTGATAAATTTCCATGATCTCGTTGCGGATTTCTTCAGTCAGGATATCAAGTTGCTCCGGTGTGTTGCGGTGACGAATGATTTCGTCATGTCTCAGAAAATGCTGCGCTACTTCGATATCTTCGTATTGGGGCCAGGATGCGCGCACGGCCAGCTCATAGATGCCCATTTGCCACCTGAAGGTTTCATCCTGGGGACGCGCGATCGTCATACCGGTCTTGTAATCGCAAATTTCAACTATACCGTCCTCCCGTCGCCACAATTTGTCGATGAATCCCTGCACTTTGAACGGTGTGCCGGGCAGTTCAAAGCTCAGATAAAGCTCGACGCCAAGAAGCGTTCCGGAATTGAAGGGTTGGTATTTCTCGTAATGACGACGAAGCATCTTCTCGCCGATTCGTATATAATCATCGACGGTGTAATGTTCACTTTCCACTCGAAGGATATCGAGGTTGATTTTATCCCAGAAACTGTGGTAATCGGCAAGAGTGTCTTCGAGCGAGAGGAGAACATCATCGGCGCCGAATTTGTACAATTTCTGCAACACCCGGTGCACTGCGGTCCCGAGGTATGTATCGGGTGTGATTACTTCCGGGACCTGTATTTTTTCTATCTTTTCATAGGCGAACTTACGGGGACAACGACGAAAGCTGTTAAGACTGCTATGACTGAAAGTTGTAATCATGTTGTCAAAATATGGTTCGCAACAGGAGTATGCAATCTCAAATCAGCGCTGCGACGCTAAGCTTCTTACGCTGAGTTCCACCTGCTTTTCAGGCATCCTGAGCCGTATTCGTAGGCGACCCTGCTCAGTTTGTTTTAGCGCGTTACTCCAGGCCGGACCCGGAGACGTCTTCACGGGTCTGACTCTTAGCCCGTTTTTCCGGGTTTGCATCGGATCCCGAGGCAGGCCGGGACTTTTCGGAGTTCAGGCTTGCAGGGCTACTTGTCTCTCTCTCAATAAGTTAGCAATTATCTTGACTGGTAAAAACCGTGGAACTTTATTCCGGTTGTCGGGTACTATTAATAAGAACCGATCAAAGAAGGTATAGATGGCCAAAAAGACTGAAAAAGAAATCGATTTTGAGCTGATCAAGGCAATCCAGAACGGCGATATGGTGGCCTTCAACAAGATGGTCGATCGTTACAAGGACCGGCTGATGAATGTCATCGGGCGGATGCTGTCTTCGACCGAAGAAGCCGAGGATATTGTCCAGGAGACCTTTATCAGAGTCTATCAACACCGGCAATCATTCAATTTCCAGCACTGTTTTTCGACCTGGATTTACACGATTGCCTTAAACTTAGCCCGCAACGAACTTCGTAAGCGCAAAAAGTTCAAGTTCTTCGACATCTTTGATATGCCGGGTGGCGAAGCCGAATTCGCGGTCGATCCGGAACTGCCCAGCCGTCTGCCCCAGGTCCTCGAGGCGGCGGTCAAGAATCTTCCGGAGAAGTACCGTACGGCTTTCCTGCTTCGTGATGTCCAGGAAATGTCTTATGAAGAAGTGGCCAAAATACTCAGCGTTCCGCTGGGCACGGTCAAATCGCGGGTCAACCGGGCCCGCATGATTCTCAGAGAAAAGCTGCAACCCAGAATGGAGGAACATAATGCGTTGTCGAAAGGTACGCTCCTTCCTGTCAGCTTATTGTCGTGATGAGCTTGAGGGGCGTCAGAGACGCCGGGTGAGCGATCATCTTTTGGCCTGCCGTAGTTGTCGTACGCAGGAAGCGGCATTCCGCAACCTGAATTCGGCTGCCGGCGAGATGTCCTCCCTCTCTGTCTCGAAAGATTTCAACCAGAAGCTCCTGCAACGGGTGGCTCAGGAACGTTTTGCCGAAACCCGCACCAGGGCCTATCTGCCGAAAGAAGCTCCCCTCTTCATGTGGCGCAAGTTGGTGCCGATCGCGGTGACCGCCTGTGTGGCGGTGCTGGCGATTATAACTACCCTGACGCCGGTCATGGACAAAGGAGGAGCCGAGTATGCCAGCCATGGCGGAGCGGTCGATGATTACATGACCGTTCAGCCGGTTCATAATCCCAATATGACCGTCGCTCTCAAGGATGACTGGTCACTTGAAAATCAGATGGCCAAGACTGAACGTATCAACAGAATCAGCAATACGGTGATTCCGGCTTCGAGTTTCGCTCTTCCGCACAATGCGGGTGGTCTGACAACTTTAACCTCGAGCGGTAACCGTCCGGTTCCGTTTGTAGCCAATTATTACCGGGTCCGTCCGGTGGTGCGGATCTATGTCGGATCACAAAAGTCGAGTGACAAGGAGGGTACGCACGCATACTGATTTGATAAAGAGGTTACCTCTCACCGCCGGAAGGTTGCTCCTATGCCTTCTGGCGGTCTTTTTTGCCGGGTCAGTTAAAGCCGCCGACAGTTCGCTGGCATCGCTTGAGATCGGAATGAGCAGACTCATATCCGATATATCGCGGTCGATTGTGACAATCGAATCATCCCGGTCAGTCCCCGGAGATATGTTTCAGGGGGCGGCTGACGAAGCGGTGCACCGGCTGATCTCTTCCGGTACTATTATCGATTCTTCCGGGAATATCCTGGTAATGGCAGAGACGGTGGTCGGCTATGACCGTATTATCGTAAGCTATGGTGACCTTCGACTGCCGGGACGACTGGTGGCGATTGATTACCACACCGGATTGGCTCTTTTGTCCGTAGGTTCTCCCATAGGTAAACCGGTTCGCTTCTCTCAGCGGCACGATTGTGTCGGAAAGATGGTTATCGTGATCGGCAACGCCTACGGTCTCAGGGCGTGTC
>JAJRTA010000054.1 GCA_024278515.1 Candidatus Zixiibacteriota bacterium | reverse complement strand
ACTGGTTCAGCCGGTTGCCGAGGATTATCGAACCCTCGGCCGCATAGCATGGCATATCACCATGACCCTGCCTGAGATGGCCGGACAAACCGGCCTTGATTTCAGCAGTTTCGACCACAACCAGCCGGTGCCGTCAACGGCAAAAGAGATAGCAGACACCTACTCAAAGCTGGCGAAAATGGTTGCCGAGCGAGCCAAAGTCGACTGGAATGATGCCGACATGGCCGAAGAGATCGAGCTTTACGGTCAGACCATGACCCGCGGCGCCTGGGTACAGGGTTTGCTTGATCACGAGATTCATCATCGCGGTCAGATGACAATTCTTATGAGACAGGCCGGGCTGAGTGTCCCCGGCGTATACGGTCCCTCCAAAGAGGAGTGGTCAACCTACGGTATGGAAGAGCCGCCGGTTTGAGAAAAGACGCGCCCGAATTGTTTCGATGATTATACTGGTATGAAAGCGACTCGTGGCACCATCGGTGAGCGTAAAACAGTGATACGGGAACTGCCTCGGCCTCAGTTCTCGGATTCACACACATGATGAGAACTGTGAATCAGAATTGTCCGCCCGACGAAGAGAGACAAATATACCATTACCCCTTCACGACTCCCAACGGCTTGAGTCGGGCCACTTTTTTTGTCAGCCCGGCCTGATGTGACACCTCGACCACATTGTCGATATCCTTGTAGGCTCCGGGAGCTTCCTCGCTGATAATACGGCGGTTCATCGCCCGCAGGTAAATACCGCCGGCCCGAAGCTCTCCCTCGACTTTGTCCGCCGGATGCTGTTTGATCGCGGCATGTCGGGAAAGCAATCGTCCCGCCCCGTGACAGCTTGAGCCGAAAGATTCCGTCATGGCCTGTTCGGTCCCCGCCAACAGGTAGCTGGCCGTTCCCATATCGCCCGGGATCAGCACCGGCTGGCCGACGGCGCGGTACGGTTCCGGCACCGACGGATGCCTCGGTCCGAAGGCTCGTGTAGCCCCTTTGCGATGGACAAAAACCTCGCGTCTCCCCCGCGGCGTGTCGTGTTGTTCCAGTTTGGCGATATTGTGGGCGATGTCATAAATCTGACGAAGCCCCATCTTTTCGGCTGATTGTCCGAAAACCATCTCAAACGATTCACGAATCCAGTGGGCGATCAACTGGCGGTTGGTCCAGGCGAAATTCGCCCCCGCTTTCATGGCCGCGAAATACTGTCGCGCTTCATCCGAACCGGCCGGAGCGCAGGAGAGTTCGCGATCCACCAGCGGCAGACCATATTTCCGGTTGGCGCGCCTCATGACTTCAAGGTAGTCGGTACAAATCTGATGACCGCAACCCCGCGACCCGGTATGGATCATAATGAGAATCTGACCGACTTCCCTCACACCGAAAGCCGCCGCCGTTGACTCATCGAATATGGCGTCAACCCGCTGTATTTCGAGGAAATGATTGCCTGCGCCCAGTGTACCCAGTTGAGGAGCGCCCCGTTTTTTGGCGTTTTCACTGACCAGATCCGGATCGGCGCCGTCGATTGCTCCCATCTCCTCGGTAGCGATCAGATCATCCGGCCAGCCGTAGCCGTTTTCCACCGCCCAGGCGGCACCCTCGACCAATACACGGTCCATATCCGTTCCGGATAAACGAAGCCTCCCCTTTGAACCGACACCGGACGGAACATTGCTGAACATTGTATCGATCAACTGTTGAATACGTGGTTTTACGTCATCGGTTGTCAGATCGGATCGCAGCAGACGAACGCCGCAGTTTATGTCATATCCGACTCCGCCCGGCGACAAGACTCCTTCATGTGCATCAAACGCCGCCACGCCCCCGATGGCAAAACCGTAACCATGATGGATGTCCGGCATGGCTATGGAATAATCGACGATTCCCGGAAGTGTCGCCACGTTGACCACCTGTTCCGGGGCATTGTCACGAGTGATCGATTCAATCATCCGGTCGTCGGCATAGATCATGCCGGGAACATTCATTTTCAGGCCGTGCCGTTTCATCGCTTCAGTCTGGAAATCCGGCGGAATCCGGAAACGGTATTCATCCAGTTTTTCAAGCGGCCCGGTCCAGCTTTTCGACGGTCTAACCGGTCGACGGTGTTTCTTTTTACCCATACAGCCTCATGGTAACCAGATCCTGCTCACACGTCCAGTAATACCTTGACATACGACTCTTCATCCGAACCGCTGTTGTCAACTATCTCCATCAAATGGTACGAGACGCCTTTAACATGATGCCCCCGGCCATGCTTTTCAATATCGTATTTCTCTCCCATCGCTCTGACCGACATTTTACAGACACCCTCAAATGCAACGGAAAAATCAGTCAGGACAAGCCGGTCAACCTCGAACCTGACCAGTAACTCCGAGAGAAACCCGACCAGTAACCCTTCCCTGTCAACCGATTCAGTTGTCATTTCAATTTCCGTAACGGGATCGATACGGGCATTATCGGTTATAATTGAAAACAAAGCCTCACCCGCGGCGGCAAACGCCTCGGACAAGTCAACGCCGTAAGCTGTAAAGCCGAGGTCGGCCGTATGCTCGAACATCTCATACCTGCGCATCGGACCCCTCCTGAGCAACACGAACCGACATTAATGACATTTCCACTTCCAGTTTAGTTGTATAATACGGCAAGATAGTATAATGACAATCCGGACTCAAGCTTTACCATAATTCTGTTAAGCTATCAGGTTAATGTACGCTCAAAACTAAAACTGTTGACTTGCTGTTTTATTACTACGTATTATTTGAAGTGTTAATAGCAATTAACTACGTTCATACAATGCGGTGTTCCGCGGAAAGGTCAGATGGGTAAACCAGCGGCCCGAATGGGCGACATGACAGTACACGGCGGCAGTATCGTGGCCGGTTGTCCCACCGTGTTGATCGGCAACAAACCGGCCGCCCGTCTCGGCGATATGCACACCTGTCCCATGCAGACACCGGCCCCGGCGCCGGTCCCGCATGTAGGCGGCCCCATTTCCATGTCGTCGGCTCCGACTGTGCTGATCGGCGGAATGCCGGCTGCGTGTGTCGGCGATATGGCCGTATGCGTCGGACCGCCGGACACGATCGCCCCTCCGGGGGAACCGACCGTCCTGATCGGCGCGGGCGGCGGCGGTGGCGGTGGAGGCGGCACACCGGGAACCAGCGGAGCTCAGCAAGATGGAGGTGAAGGCGGCGCTGCCGGTGATTCGGAGACTTCAGCCGATGAGGGCGAAGACCACTACCTGCACGCCGAGTTTGTGGACAAGGGCGGCTTTCCGATCATGGGTACGGCCTACGGTATCAAAAAATCAGGCTCGCAGATAGACGAGGGCGTCCTCCCCGGCAAAGTGCGAAAGACCGGCATCGAACCGGGAAGTTACGATATCGAACTGCGCATTATCAAGAAAGCCGAATGGTCGACTGAAGAAGCCGAAGCAGGTCAGGAAGTAAAAATGACCGCAGAAACATCCGGAATCGAAAACGGCACCAAAGCAACGCTGACCGTTATGCTGCGAGACCTGAATGCGCCGGACCGCAAAATCAAGACCATTGACACCAAGGTGAACGGCGACAAGATCGAAGGTTCGTGGGTTTTTCAGGTCGAAGAGGATGTGTTGCCGGTTCAGAGAGAGCTTGACAAACGGCCCGGGTATTCCTCGCCTGTCTATTATTTCGTTGCATCGGCCGCCGGGTGCACCGCACGATCCAAAATGTTGAAATTCAAGGACTGGATCGAACTGAAACTGAAAGATGACGAAGGCAACCCGATCGGCAACGCGCCGTACCGGGTGTACTGTGCACACGGCGTGGTAATAGAAGGTACGCTTGACGGCAACGGAAAAGCTCGGG
This sequence comes from Candidatus Zixiibacteriota bacterium, assembly GCA_024278515.1. Taxonomy (GTDB): domain Bacteria; phylum Zixibacteria; class MSB-5A5; order GN15; family FEB-12; genus JAJRTA01. Next base: position 2,131 of record JAJRTA010000054.1, on the reverse strand, counting down.
TGGAAAATATCCCCCCCGGGCGGGTGCGTGTGGCGTTTAATGTAAGAGACCAGAAGTAGTCGTAAGGAGACGGCCAGCCAGAGCGATGACAGACGGACCTGAAAGCGGAAGCGGAACATCCGGCGTAAGCGAAGCCCCTTCCGGCACAACAACGACCTCAGCCGCTACTGATGAAGGAACGTCCGCGGTTACCGGCGGAGCTGTCGAAGTCACGGTCACCCCGATCCCGGTTGATATCCTCGAGTTCGACGATACCCTTTTCAACGAAGACTCCGCCGTGATGATGCCGGAAATACCTTCGGCGTCTTCAGCCTCTTCGACATCAACAACCTCTTCGGGGTCCTCGGCTTCTTCAGGAACAGGAGACAGTCCCAGCAGTGGTGAAAACAACGAGCCGCCATTTACCGGGGTCAAGGCGATCGGCATGGGCTTTATCATGGCCGGTCTCTACCCTGAGCGAGGGATGCTTGTCACCGGTCACACAGCATCTCAAAGCGATGTCCAGGAAAGTTTCCGCCTTTCACGCGAACGGGCATCGGGCATCATGTACCTGTTACAGGGTAATATCGGTCGCTGGGCCACTACCTGCGCCGGTCGACATGTGGTTCGCGATTACAAGCGGATATTGAAATACCTCAGCGGATACGAAGGGGCATGGAAAAACGGCGACTGGGAATGCGATCCGGGCGATATCGACAACAACTTCAACGAAACCACTAAGACTGCCCTGAATAACTTCGCACAGCATTTCAACAGCGATATCGCTGCACACACCGAAGGGATCGACCCGCTTCCCGCTAATCTGGGTGAAATCATCGATGAGGCTGACGATAACCGTCTCTCGTCCTCCCATTGGCGAGCCATATATCATGTTTACGAATTACTGATCTGTGACTTCCTCGGTAAGTCGCGCACCGAACTGGCCGAGATGCGCCACAACCTGCACTGGGTCAGCGATACGGTCAAGACAGTCGGCTGCGGTCATTCTTACAGCGTGCCGGGCGGAGAGCGAGCCGACGACAAGATCCGCTCGCAGACAGACAGCCGGGTTGAGATTCTGATCTACCAGGGGAATGATCACGAACGGGACGCCCTGGCTGTCTGCCCGACCATGCCGATCGCCGCCGTGCATGATCTGGCCAATGATTGTCCCTTGTGGGCGGAACGTCATTTTACCCGCAGCTATGTCGGCAACGGTGACCGCTATGCGGTTGTTTATCATCTCCGGTTCAAGTATTTCGATCGTGTCAAAAAAGAGATTCTCGATATCCCGGGCCGGGTCAATATCAAGGCTTATATGAGACCGGAAGCGGCCGGGAGTGATCCGGTCAATATACCATGTATCACCCAGTATCAGAACGGCATACACACGGTCAGAGTAAGATTCGAAGAAGAAAACCCCGACTTCAGCGGCAAGCTGTTCTATTTCGAGTTCGAAGCGCCCGAACGCGAAGGCACGCCGGTTGTTCGTATGATCCACACCGAAGGGCCGGACTCTACCCCACGCATCGTCAATCGTCCCGACGACTGGAACAGCAAAACCTTCGCTGAAAAGTATCACTATTATGACCTGCCGATGAAATGGTCGTCGCATAATTATTTCACCCGTCACCTGAGCACTCCGGCCAACGACGAGCGGTGGCATGCCCACATAAAAGACAAAAGGCAGCTAAAACCATACGGAGCCAATGTCACGTCGCAAAGCGAGCCGCTTACTTTTTCCCTTGATGATATTGTCCTGTTCGACACCAATAGCAGCCACGACCAGAACAAATGCAAAGAAAATCCCAATTATAGTAGATATGTCAGATCTTGAAATGTCCATTATGGAACCAGATTGTTGTTAGTTAACCTTTATTGTCAGCTTTAATAACTTCTGTAAGAGTAATGCCAATTCTATCTTCAACAATCACCACTTCACCCTTTGCAACAAGCCGCTGATTAACTAAAACATCTACTGGTTCGCCAACTTTTCTTTCTAATTCAACCACTGCGCCGCGACCTAATTTTAGTAGCTGGCTAATCGACATAGTCGTGCGCCCAAGAACTACTGAAACCTCAACCGGAATATCATAGACCGTATCAAAGCTAAGGTCCTCAGATATTTCTGCGCCTATGTCTCCAGACTCTT
>JAJRTA010000053.1 GCA_024278515.1 Candidatus Zixiibacteriota bacterium | reverse complement strand
TTCCTGATCGCCCGTTGAAAGGAGGATTTCACGACAACCCCCCCCGGCTTTCTGACATGAAAAAAGGTCGTGTGCTGTCAACCACACGACCCTGTGTTCGGGACAATCGTAATTTATGCCGGAGCCGGTGTTTCATTCGATGGTTGTGGCGGAGTCGGTTTGTCCTTGAATCCTTCCACCATGGCCGCGATGGATGAAATGATACCGGAGGCTTCGTACGGCAGGAAGATCTTGTTGGCTGTACCCTCAGCCAGTTTGGGCAGCATTTCGAGATACTTCAGCGTAATAATGCTGTTATCCGGGTTACCTGCATGAATGGCATTAAACACATTCAGTATGGCTTGCGCCTCGCCTTTGGCTACTGTTTCCTGTCGGTACATCTCGGCATCGGCTCGTTTACGTACAGCCTCGGCGTTTCCTTCGGCCTCAAGTATTTTGGCCTGTTTATATCCTTCCGCTTTTGTAATGTCCGCCTGCCGGATTGCTTCGGCGTCGAGAATCGCGGCTCGTTTGTCACGCTCGGCTTTCATCTGACGGCTCATCGCCTCGGTGATATCACGGGGCGGATCGATCCGTTGCATCTCCACCCGGTTGACTCGTACGCCCCACTTGTCGGTGGCCTCATCGAGTACATCGCGAAGCTGGGCATTGACGGTATCCCGTGATGACAGACAGGCGTCAAGGTCCATCTCGCCGATCACATTACGCAGGTTTGTCTGGGCCAGCTTGGTGGCGGCAATAATATAATTGGCGATTTCGTAACGCGAGCGTACGGGATCTGTCACCTGACAATAGATGACCGCGTCAACCTCGACATTGACATTGTCGGCGGTAATTACCATCTGGGGCGGCACATCGAGCACCACCTCACGCATGTCGACTTTTGTTACCGTATCGAATAACGGTAATATCATGTTCAGGCCCGGCTCGAGCATCCGCTGGTATTTGCCCAGCCGCTCGACCAGTCCTTTTTCGAACGGGCGGATTATGCGGATCGACATCGAAACAAGGATGACGACAAACACTACTGCAACGCCCAGGGCTATTGCCAATGCTGGATTCATAACTTACTCCTTTTCCGGGGCCAGTTTTTCCACATGTAACTTGGTGCCGGTTACATTGAGTATGCTGACCTTTTCATTAACCGCAATCTGTTCATCGGCCCGTGCCATCCAGATTTCTCCTTCAACCTTTACCTGTCCGCCCAGGTCAGGGTCGATCGGTTTAGTTACTAATGCGACCTGCCCGATCAGGGCGTCTATGTTGGATTTCTGCGGCGACTCTTTCGTTATTTTCTTGGCCAGGGTTCGGGTCAACGGCAGAAGTATGGTCGTGAGCACCACAAAAATACCGACCTGCCAGTAGTAACTCTCAGGATAAAAATAACTGAATATCCCGGCCGCTAACGTACCGGTCACAAAGCAGGCGAATATGAAGGTCGGCGTCATCAACTCCAGAATCAGGAAGACAACCGCCGCTGTCAGCCAAACCCAGAACATTGTTGACATCGTAACTCCTTTCCGTTTTCTAACCTTCAAGTATATTACCAGACGCGGCGCTGCTTATTCATAGAAATCGTTGATGAGCCTTGCCGCGGGATCAAAGGCTTACAGACAGTTCTCTACTATATTGAGGAAACTTCGATGACCTCCGGGAGTCAACATAAACATAATGTGTCGACTGATCCGGTACAGTTTGCCGGTCTCCGGCTTCGCGCCCTGGCCCTGGTGGCAGACGGGGTCCTGTTCATACTGATTTTCTTCCCGGTTACGCGGCTGGTCAAGGGAGTCTGGCTCATGAAGACAAGCGATCACCTGTGGGGTTATGGGTGGTTGATTACCGACCCGATCTGTATAACATTCCTGATCGTGATAGCGCTTTATTTTATTCTGCTTGAAGGGAGTGTCGGCACGACACTCGGTAAGTACCTGACAGGCTTGAGGGTTGTTCAACCGAACGGCACGAAACCGGGAATGAAGAAAGCCGTTATCAGAAACATTCTGCGACTGATCGACGGCCTTCCCTTCATGAGCCTTCTCGGGGCGGTATTGATCCTGGCCTCGCCTGAGCGAACCAGGCTCGGCGACCGGGTTGCCGGAACACGGGTGATACGGATCGGTTCTCCCCTTGCTCTTTTCAGGAGCGATTCGTAACATACCGCGACCATGAACCTTATCAATCAACACAGGTATCTCCTATGACAGAGAACAAAACAGTACCCCCTTACAGTCAGCTTGCCCGGGTCTATGATCTGATGGGCGCCGATGATCATTCGATTATGATGACTGAGTATTGCCTGAGAATTTTCAAACGTTTCCATATCAAACCTGTGAAGGTTCTGGATCTCTGTTGCGGTACCGGCACCGCGCTTAAGATTTTCTCCGACTGGGGTTGTACTGTTTCCGGGCTGGACCGCTCCGCAGCCATGCTTGGCATTGCCGCTAAAAAACTAAAAGGCCGCAGGATCAAATTGTATCAAAAGAGCCTGCCGAAATTTCGCCTTTTTGAAAAACGCGGCAGGAAAGAGGTACGATTCGATCTTGTTACCTGCTTCTATGATTCTCTCAACTATCTTACCACCCAGCGAGATCTGAAAACTGCTTTCCGCTCGGTTTATGAACATCTCGAATCGGGCGGCTGGTTCATTTTCGACATGTACACCGAGGCCTCATTGCGCATCCTGTGGGGTGGGCAAATCTACGCCGGCGCCCTTGACGACATTGCCTGGATATGGCGGAACAATTTCCAAAAGCGGCGTAAAACAGCCGAGTGTGAAACTACCTGCTTTGTGAAAACGGGGGAAAAGTGGGATCGTTTCGATGAACTCCATGTGGAGCGGGCTTACGAAAATGAAAAAATTATTACGATGTTGAAGGCAGTGGGATTCGTCGTGAAAGGCTTTTATAAATGCCATACCTTTCGTAAACCGGGCAAAAAGACTTTCCGCGTCTGTGGAGTCGCGCAGAAGCCGTAATAAGATGTCTCATCTTATATTGAATTATCTTACCTGACAGTCGTATATTAACCAAAAGAGGTTACAGTTATGTCCACTGTGGTTATTACGGCCGCGACCGCGGCAAAAGCAGCAAAAGAAAGAGACGAGGAGGAAAACCTGACTACCTATAATTCAGATGACCTCGACGGTTGGGAGTTCAAGATCGTCCGCTCCGCGTTCGGGAAATTCAGAAATCCTGATAATGTGCGCGCCTTGTGCGCCGAGGAAGCCAAAGCCGGTTGGGAGATGCTTGAGAAATTCGATCACAACCGCATCCGTTTCAAACGACGCATAGAAAGACGGTCACGGGATCAATACCTTGATATCGATCCTTACCGCACATCAGCCGACCAGTTCAACCCCAGAATTGCCGGTGTAATCATAGGCTTGATATTCCTTCTGGCCGGGATGATAGTATTTTTTGCGGCCGGCTTTGCTG
>JAJRTA010000052.1 GCA_024278515.1 Candidatus Zixiibacteriota bacterium | reverse complement strand
TGTCAACGGCTACATGATGCGGGAACGTCCGGCAACAAATATCTACATGGGGGCGTTCTTCGCCGAATCGCTTCTGCTGGCCGAGACAGGCAACGCCGCCGGGTCGATCCAGATTGCCGGTACGGCCCGACCGGAACAGTTGCCGTTTTTCATTGCCGCCTGTGACTACACCCTGATGGGGGAAGAACTCTATGCCGCTTCGGCATACCTTTCGCACGAACCGGTCATGATGGGCGGTCTGAAAGGTCAGGACTTTATCAAGATGCTGATCGCGGTCGGGATTATCATCGGGGTCATACTGGTCTCTCTCGGCTATGGTGATATGTTTGTGAGTTGGTTCAATGCGGTATAGAAAGACAGGAAATACCACATGCTGAAAACAACGGTTCCGGTCGGAGTAGCTTTCCTGTCGGGCATCGCGCTGATGGTGTCGTTCTTTTTCCGGGAGAATACTTTTGTAGGTTCTATCTCGCAGGATTTGAAAATATGGCTGACTATTGTCGGAGGGTTCACGCTTTTGTTAGGCGTGGTATCGATCACCCGGGTCAACTGGCAGGCGGTAAAGAACCGCAAAGAAGGATGGGGCTACAAACTTCTGACCCTGGTCTCGATTTTCGCCATGGCTATCCCGGCCATCCTGCCTGCTTCGTGGTCGCCGTTGTTCGGACGGAACCCCGGTTCGATTTACCACTGGCTGTTCACATACCTGGACTCGCCCATGATGGCCACAATGTTTGCCACGCTGGCTTTCTATATTGCTTCCGCCGCCTATCGCGCTTTCCGCGCCCGTACCGCCGAGTCGACTATACTGTTGCTCACGGCTACTGTCGTGATGCTATGGCGCGTCCCCATGGGTGAAGCCTTCCTGAATCTGTTCCCCGGCAATATCCCGGAGTTCCTGAACACCTATGTCATGAACGGCGCCAACCTCGCGGTGCAACGCGGTATTATTATAGGCGCTGCGCTGGGTGCGGCCTCGATGTCGCTCCGCATCATTCTTGGTATCGAACGCACTTATATGGGGAAAGGCTGATCGGATGAGTTTCTGGGAAAAAGCCGAACAGATCGACCGTCGCTGGGTTTACCTCATGGTCGGGCTGGCGGTAATCGTTCCGTTCATCGTCCCGGCCGAGTTCCCGATCAGTATCACACCGGAATCACGGATGCTCTATGACGCTATCGAAGAACTTCCCGATTCGTGTACGGTGATGGTAGTGTTCGATTATTACCCGTCGACTATTGCTGAATGCGAGCCGATGACCCGCACTGCTCTGCATCACTTCTGGCGCAAGGATTGCAAGGTCATTACACTGTCCAATATTCCTCTTGGCGGTCCTTCGATGGCCGAATCGGTGACACGTGAGATAGCCCGGGAATACGGAAAAGTTTACGGGGAGGATTTTGTAAATCTTGGTTACAAGGCCAACTATGTGGCGGTGCTTTCCGGCATGGGCACATCCATCGAGTCGATCTTCCCCACCGACAATTCAGGCACGCCGCTGTCCGAGATCCCGATGATGGATTCTATCGTCAACTATGAGCAGGTGTCTTTCATCTTCGAGGTCGCCGACAACGCTACCGCCGACTACTGGGTGTCGATCGTGAACGCGCAATACGGCGTACCGATGGGCTGCGGCACAACCGCGGTAAGCGCTCCGAAATACTATGCCTTTGTCGGCTCCGGACAGTTTGTCGGACTGCTGGGCGGCATGAAAGGTGCCGCCGAGTACGAAATGCTGGTCGGTAAAAAAGGGAAAGCCGTTATCGGCATGGGAGTCCAGTCGCTGGTGCATCTTTTGATAATCGCTTTGGTGATACTCGGCAATATCAGTTACTTCGTCCTCGGTAAACACAAAAGGAGACTTTCCTGATGTCCGGCTGGGAAATCTTCGAAATCTGGGTTATCGCCTTTTTCACGCTTGCTTTGTTCAGCTTCATGTACAAGGACAACCCGCTGTACAAAGTGGCCGAACATATTTTCGCGGGGCTCTCCGCCGGATATTATGTCGGGTTGATCTGGGACACGGTGATTATTACCCAGCTTTGGGACCCGATGATCGGAGGCGACTGGTTATTAATCGTTCCGGGCATACTCGGCTTTTTGATGTTTGCAAGGTTCTTCCCCAAATACAGTTGGGTTTCGCGTACTTCACTGGCGTTTGTTATGGGCGTAACATCAGGGATTTTCATCACCTCGCAACTTCACGGCCTGGTTTTGAAACAGATGCAGGCGACGATGCAGTCGCTGGGGGGCGGAGGAGGTTTCGGTGCAGCGTTATTGTCGATCATTGTAGTTGTCGGAGTGATTTCAACTCTGATCTATTTCTACTTTTCCAAAGAACATACCGGCGTTCTCGGCGTCACCGCCAAGGTCGGTATCTGGTTTATTATGATTTCGTTCGGCGCTCATTTCGGGTACACCGTGATGGGACGTGTATCTCTTTTGATCGGCCGGGTGCAATTCCTGGCGGAAGATTGGATCGGGTCGTTTAAGTACATTTTCTGACCATGTCGTTCGAACAGTGAAAGTCATGGAGGGTTTGTTGATGTCACGATTCAGTATTAAAAGGGCGGCAATTTTACTATTGATAATTGTAATTGAGGTGGCCGGATGCGGCGGCGACAAAGATACCAGTGTTTATGACACGCAGGCGAATCCATACGGATTCCCGACTCAGGCCTGCGAACTGATCGACGGTATCGAGTCCGGACAGTTGGTTTCATACGATGTGATTACCGAGTCGTTCGGACGTCTCTATCTGGAAAACCAGGAGCTTCTGGAAAACAATCACTGGAAAGAGATCATCGAAAAACTGGGCAAAAAGTTTGAGCAGCGTGCTGATGAGATGATCGCGGCAGGCATCTCTTCTTATTCACAGGCGGCCGGATTCTACATGCTGGCCTCGTTTTCCAACCCGAACAATGCCGCGCTGGCAGAAACGGCCGCCCTTTTCGCTACCTGGAAGGAGAGGATGGAGAAAATGGATTACGATTATACCCCTTATCCTACCTCTTCTGAGTTCACCGACCGGCTTGAGTTCCTGCGCTGTTTTGTTTTGGGGGACAGCCTCGAACGCAGGTTGGCTGATCGGTTTCTGGTTCATCAACTGCTTGATTCGATCATCTCCGCGTCCGGTGACAGACAACTGTCGGAGTTGTCACGGCCCGATCAGGCCCTGCTGAGTTTTCTCGGTATCGGCGACATGAGCGAACTGGAACCGTTGACCAGCGTCGCGGGTCTTCCCGTTGACCTTTTGGCTGCTCGCGTGGTCACGGTAGGCCCGCAGAGAGTGCGCGCCGAACTGTATCTTGAAGCAACCGAAGAGATCTCAGAGGACTTTCATGTTTCCATCGCTATCGACTCATCCCAAGTGACAAACAACGAGCAGCTTATTCATTTTGCACCGGTAAATCCGACCAGCCGCTGGAAGGTCGGACAGGTCCAGCCCGCGGCCGTAGAGATTCCGTTTGGATACGGCACTGCCCGGATAAAGTACACTCTTAGTCGCAAGGTCGTTGCGGAATCCGACTCCGTAACTTTTGAGATCGTCCATCCGCCGGTTACCTTGTCACAACCACTGACGGTCGAACGGTTACAGAACCGCTGAGCCGGGGACCGG
>JAJRTA010000051.1 GCA_024278515.1 Candidatus Zixiibacteriota bacterium | reverse complement strand
GTTGCGGAACTCAGCTTATTGTCGGCACCAACGGTAATTTCGGCAAACAGGGTCAGGGAGGGGCCAACCTGGACTACGCCAATTACGGTGACTGTGAATGGTGGAAAAGCGTTTATATCTATGACGGTTCGCCGGTTGTCTGCTGGGATGACGGCGCTACCATCAAGGCAGGCTGGGCGTTATTCGGCGATGACCTGTTCAAACTGGTCGATGATCTGAAAATGCCGGTTCCGACAATAACAACATCCGATTATCAGAAGTATGAAAGCGGAACTTTTGTCACCGAGGATTCATCGCTGGCTCTCGAAAAAACCTGGTGGGCGCCGCTGAACAACCCGACCTGCAATTTTGTGATCCAGTTGCTGCGAGTCTACTCCTATGACGGTCAGACTCACTCAGGTCTGGCTATCGGCGAGGCTATCGACTGGGATATTCCTTCAGACAACGGGGCCACAAATACCGGTGGATTTCATTACGACGGCCTCGATCGGATCATCTACCTGAGGGGAACGGAATCCGACAATACCGGTTGTCAGCTTTCCACCAACCGTTACGGCGGCCAGGGCTGGCTGGGCTATTACAACTCAGACAGTTGCAGTATCACCTCGGACGGTCCCTACGGAGCGTACACCGGCGACAACACCATCTGGGTCTGGCCCAACGGCGGCTTTGTCCCCTCCGAGATGTACAACAACATGCAGGCCGCCGGATTCTCCGCTCTGTCGACCCCGATCGATCAGCACACTGTTATGACTTATTTCAACAACCAGACAGTGGGACCACAGGACACGCTCAATATCTTTACCGCCCTGATCACGGTGATGGAGGGCGATTCCACGGATCTGTTCGCCAGTCTCGATTCCGCTCAGGCCTGGTTCAACGCTCATATCGGACCGGACTGCGGCAGCATCTGCTGCATGGGACCTATCCGAGGCAATGTCAACTACGATCCCGGTGACAACATCGATATTTCCGATCTGGTCTATCTTGTGGATTATATGTTTACCGGCGGCCCCGCGCCGATTTGCTTTGAAGAGGCCGACATCAACGGCAGTGGCGGCCCCGGTCTTGATATTTCCGACCTGGTCCATCTTGCCGACTACATGTTCAACAACGGGCCGGACCCGGCGAGTTGTCCGTAATTTTACAGCTTCAGAAGTTACAACAGGCCGCTCGTTCCGGCGAGCGGCTTTTCCCTTGTGATCAACCTCGTTTCAGGCATGAGTTCAGGGTTGTCACCTGTCGCAGAGGAGAAAATCGGGCCGCCTCCAACTTTAGTTTGCCAGTCAGGCCGATACCGGTTTGATTACTGTGCAAGCGGGTGAAGATGCCGATTATAGTACAAAGGAAAGTACGTAGTTAATGACCACGGTAATCAAACAGCTCATCAGAAATGTTTTCACCTCCTGGATGGGGATGGTGCTGACACTGGTTATTACGTTTTTCTTCACTCCGTACCTGATAGGAGAACTGGGGAAAAGCCAGTATGGAATATGGTCGCTGGTGTTTTCATTAGTGGCCTATATGCGGCTGGCCGATGTCGGTATGAATCAGGCGGTGGCGAGATATTTCTCCAAATACTATGCCGTGTCGGACTGGAAACAACTCAACGAGGTTGTCAGTTCAGCGGCCCGCATATACGTGATTGTGTCGATAGTGATTGTCGCCGCTTCCGCTCTTTTAGCTTTTGGAGTACTCCGCTATTTCCAGATCGAAGCAGAGTTGTTGAAGATTGCCCAGATTACTTTACTGGTCATCGGTATCAACCAGGCGGTTACATATATCATGATCCCGTTCGCCGCACTTTTACCATTCCACCGGGCCGATATTCTGAATTATTTTGATATCGGTACGCTGGTTGTTCAGACCGCGATTATCGTGCTGCTTCTGGAAATGGGTTACGGGCTGGTTGCAATGGCTTTGCTGGTGCTCACATTGAATATCGTATCGCATTTATGGCGTTATACAATCCGTCGACGGCTCTTTCCCGAGGTAAAGTTTTCACGAACGGCTATTTCGAGTGAAAAAACCAGGGAGCTGCTTCATTACGGCGGCACCTCTCTGCTGATTGTCGCAGCCTGGATCGTGATTTTCCAGACTGACAACATTGTGATAGGCCGGTTCCTGTCGATGGAAGCAGTGGCTGTCTACGCGGTGCCGGCCATGATAATCACACAATTACGAAACTCCATCGGGGCTATCGCCACGCCCATAGTCCCGACGATCAGCCATATCGAAGCGGAATCCGACGAAACCGAGGTGATGAAGATTTACTTCAAATCATCGCGCTATCTCTACTATCTCTCGGCATATATTGGCGTTGGCGTGATAATGTTCGGCGGTCCGTTCATTTTGTTATGGGTAAAAGAAGGGTTCGCTCAGTCGATCGACATTTTGTATATTCTGACTATACCGGCGGCAATCTATCTGCCCCAGATGATTGCCAATTCCATCCTGTTTGGAGTGTCACGGCACAAGGTTCTGCTGTACGTCCTCGCGGCGGAAGGTCTTTCGAATATCGGTTTATCCCTGGCTCTGGTCCGGTCATACGGTATCGTGGGGGTGGCTTTGGGTACAGCCATACCGCAGGCTATTATCTACCTGTTTATATATCCTTACCTTTTTCATCGCGTAATGTCGGCTAAGTTGTCCGCGTTTTATTTCATTGCCGGGCGTTCGATTCTTCTGGGGACTCTTTTTACCTTGCCGGTCGCATGGATTATTGTCAAAATGCTGGAGCCGGATAGCTGGCCTCGTCTGATTGCCGGATGCGGTCTGGTTTCGGTGGCTATGCTGGTCGGGTTTGTTACGGTGATTCTGGAACGGGATGATCGCGAACGAATACTACGTTCCATCAAGGCGAAGCTCTGGTTATCGGACCGTCAGGATCAGTCGGCATGAACATGTATTTTATTTAGTGAGCAGGTTTTGGCAACTACGGGTCGTCAATATATTTCCGCACGTTCGTTGTTGCTTACCGCCCTTGTGATGCTTTCGATTGCGGGCGGCCTCGGAGTGCTGTATCCGCCTCATATTTACCCGGTGGCTATCGTGGTCGGATTGATCGCGGTCGGGCTTATGATTTACAGTCCCATCTCGGCCCTGATAATCTATCTGGTATTCTTCCTCTGCTGGCCACAGGAATGGGCACCTGTTTTCAGTTATCTGCCTCCTTTTACCGAACGCATTCTCGGATTCATGGCGATCGGCAGTCTGGCTATTTCGCTGATGATCAGACAAAGGTCATCGTTCTATCTGGGACGGATCGGTATCGCACTGCTCATATTTTACGTCACCCTGATTCTGACCTTCTTTACATCAGTCTACCTGACTCAGACCAAAAACGCGGTGGTGGAAATGATACGATTCATCATCGTGTTTCTTCTGATCGCCAACATAGTGGATAACCCCAAAAAACTGCGCATTGTTGTCTGGCTGTATTTTCTTTCGATAGCCGTTCTGGCCAGTATGTCGGTCATAAACTACTATAACGGAATCAGACAATACACCATGGGCATTGAGCGCGCCCTGGGGCTGGGACTCAGCTATGGCCACCCCAACAGTCAGGCGGCCAACCTGGTCCTCGCAATGCCGCTTTTATTCTATTACCTGAAAGACTGCGCCCGCATACCGGCGAAACTGTTTATCGTTGGAATAATGTTAATCTCCGTCTGGAATGTCATCCTGACCGGGTCACGCACCGGAATGGTCGGCATACTGTTTCTGGCGGCTGTAATCGTGTTTCGCTCCAAACAGAAGCTGGCTCTGGGGTTTGTATCTATAATCCTTTTGCTGGTGGCAATAACCGTTATGCCGGAACAATACAAGAATCGTTTTATGACCACCGCGGATGTGGCTTCCGCCGACGGCCCCGACGAGTCGGCCCGGGGACGTATCGAGGGCGTCGTACATGGCCTGCACATGTTCGCCGACAGCCCCATCACGGGGGTCGGAGCCGGATGTTTTGCCATCGCTCGCGGCAATGAATTCGGTGTTTACTTTTCATCGCACAATCTGGCGGCTGAGCTTCTGGCCGAGACAGGCATAGTCGGGTTTGCCGCTTACATCTACTTTACATGGGCCTTGCTGACTACTATCAGAGATTCCCGAAAGTACCTTAAATCACGCCGCGATAGCCGCGACAATCGATTACTATACGCTTTGGTTGATGGTATATTTGTATCGATAATTCTGTTGCATTTGTTTGGAATCACCGGGCATAATCTTTACCGGTACAACTGGTACCTGTTCGCAGCCATGCTGGCTGTTATCCATCGTATGGTTATCCGGCGACAGGAAGCTGAAGAGACAAAAATCGTCGAACACTCAGCAAAAGATTTCACGAGTGAAATCGCAATGGCGAATAATAACGGGACAACCTGAACCCGGCGAATAGAAGAACGGAACAGTTTTTCAAGTGATTGATGGGATCGACATCTTTTACCTGCCTTATTTTCTGGCTCTTATCAGCCCCGGGCTGGCGACGACATCTATTATGCGACGATATGGCTGGATTGACGGTCCGGCGGGGCAACAGGTGCTCGGTTATACGCTGGGATATGCCTGGGCTATTTTCAGCACGGTGTTATTCATGCGATTCGGGTTGTCGACTTTGTTTCTGGCCTGTGGTTCGGCCGGCGTGGCTCTGGCTTTGTATCTGCTTATAAAACCTACCGAAAATCGGAACCAGGTAAGTTTCGGCTCTTTCGTACATGAATACCGCTGGGATATCCTGTTCGGTCTGGCGGCAATTGCCCTTACTGTACTTGTTATCATGCGGGTGGGATTCTTCAACGGGTCGGCCCATGTATTTACAACCCTTTTCGTAAACGACTACTTCAACCATCTCGCCGTCACTGCGGAACTGGCCAAAAATGTCCCCCCGACCAATATCTACTTTGAAGGTCTGACCGCTCATTACTACTGGTTCTTTCATGTTCTGCCCGCATCGTTTCACCGTCTGACCGAACTGCAGGTATCGGTCAGGTCGCTTTTATTATGGCAGGACTGTCTGAACATTCTGATGCTCTTTATCAGTCTCGGATACCTTCTCAGACGGAGCGGCGTCTCACGACGAGCGTCGATAATGAGCCTGTCGCTGGTGCTGTTCTTCTACAGCTATATCGACCTGTTCATAATCGGACGCGCGCTGGGCAACATGATCAGCATAGCCGAGCTGGTTCCGTCCCTCGGACCGATATGGCAAAAAATCGAGAGTTTTTCCGGTCTGTCACATAGCTACATGCGTGATTTCTGGGTCGAGCCTCATGCGGTAACGGCGGTGCTGTTAAGTACGGCGGCAGTTAGCGTACATTGTTTCAGAAATGTTTCGTGGCGGCCGGTCGTCCGCGGGCTGATCCTCGGCTGTTTCGTTTTTGCGGCGTTCGGCTGTGATTCGTTTCTGGGTACGATTCTGGCGATATGGATCGGGCTTGATGTGTCGATCGATTTCGTGAAAGGAGACCGGGCTCTTCGCAAGGATTTTCTGCAACTGTCCGGCGGGGTGGCAATAACGGCGGTTGTCGCGCTTACTTATATTTTCGGACTGGATATGATCGGAGGTCAGAAAGGCCTGTTGCAATTTACCCCCATGACCGGAGTAATCGCTACCCTCCCGTTTTATCTGGCTCTCGACTATGGCCCGATATTTCTTTTCGGGCTGGCCGGATGGTGGTTATTGTGGCGCGGGAAATTATCATTCAAGGTCAATCGACTCTGGTTGCTGGGGGCGGTTGCGTTGGTGATGGGGCTTTTCCTGCGTCATGCGGTAGAGTATGATATTCTGTTGCGAAAATCGGGAAAGCCGCTGCAACTGGTCCTGCTGATCGGGGCCGGGGTATTCTTTGAACAACTCACCTCCATGAGTCGACGGACGAAAAATATCGTTACGCTGCTTCTTCTGCTGGCGCTGCCTGCCGTCCTGTTTGATATACAGGCGTTCGGCGGATTCGGGGGAAGCCGCGGCCTGGAGAACTATATCGAACCACGCGAGCTGCGGGCGGTTGAGTGGGTCCGGAATAACACCCCTGTTGACGCTATCGTTCAGGGACAGCCCGGTTACCAGGGAGAATATCTTTACGAATTCAACCCCATCCCGCCGCTAGCCGAAAGGCCGGTAGCTGTTGGAACCTACATGATGTCGGCTCTCTGGGGAGTCGGCGGAAAAGCGGCCCTGACCCGAATTCACGCAGTGGACAGCCTGTTTCAGGCTGAAACCGCAAAGCGCGCCGCGTTCCTCGCCGACAGTCTCAATATCGATTTTCTGTTCATCGGGCCGCGTGAAAAAAAGAAATACCAGCCGAACATCACGGCTTTAATAAATGATACCGTTTATTTTGAAAAGGTGTACAACGAAGATTCAGTGACGATATTACGATACAGAGATGATAGTTACAGCAACTAAAGATAAGCGGCGAAACGTGCATTGCTCCGAATATCGCACGACGGAGGTCGGATGGACCTGATAAGGCTTTTGGCCCAAAATATATTTATTCCCCTGTCGCGGCGTCGTGAAGGATTTAACACCTCCGAAATTGTACGTGAACTGGAAAGATCCCAGTTTTTGTCACTGGATGAAATCCGAAACCGGCAATTCGCGAAGATAAAAGATTTGCTGAACGAAGCGTATGAGTTTGTTCCGTATTACCGGGCGTTGTTCAAACGTCTCGGGGCCACGCCGAATGATATCAAATCTATCGAGGAACTTTCACAGATCCCTATTCTGACCAAAGCGGATATACGCAATAACCGGGAAGAGCTGTTGTCAACAAAGTACGATCCCGCAACACTGGTGCCCAAGAGAACCGGCGGTTCCACCGGAGTACCTCTGCATCTTTATTGGGATCGTGAAGCGACAGCTTTCAAACAGGCGGCAACCCAGCGCCACGATGCCTGGTCCGGATACCGTCCGGGTGAGAAACTGGCGCAATTGTGGGGGGCGTTCACCGGTCATTCCAGCCTGCGGGCACGGCTCTACAATTATCTTGTGACCCGCTGGCTGGTTCTGGACACACTGGAAATGACCGAAGAAAACTCATTTGAGTATGTGGAAAAACTCAGACGGTATCGTCCTCCGTTTTTGTTCGGTCATGCTCACTCGCTTTATATTTTCGCCCTCTTTCTCGAGAAAAACAACATTGATAACCTGGGGATTCGGAGTATCATCAGCAGCGCTGAAATGCTTACCGACGGCGAACGCCAAAAAATTGAAGAGGTGTTCGGCGCTGAAGTCTACAATCGCTACGGCTGTGAAGAACTCAGTGTCGTGGCCTCGGAATGTGAACAGCACGAAGGCCTTCATATTTGTTCCGAGGGGCTCTACGTTGAAGTGCCGGACGGGGATGAAGAAAAACCGGGGAAGTTGATAATAACCGACCTGACGAACAAGGCCATGCCGTTCATCCGGTACAGCATCGAAGATAACGCTACCGTGTACAACAAACCCTGCGCCTGCGGCCGCGGTCTCCCCCGGCTGAAAAAACTGCATGGTCGCAGCGCGGATTTCCTGTACACGCCGGAAGGCAATATAATCTCCGGTATTTCAATAATGGATAACTTCGCCATACATATTCCCGGAGTCTGGCAGGTTCAGCTTGTTCAGGACGCTTTGGATCACTTACTTGTCAGGATCGTACGAACCGAACAGTTCGGCGAGGCGAGTTTGCGCAAATTGTCTGAAACCGTACCGGAGTTTTTCGGCGATCGCATGAGATATGATATCGAGTATGTTGACGAAATTGAGAAAACCGCCCGGGGGAAGTATCAGTTTGCCATCTCCCGAATCGACAAACCGAATTGAGTGATCATGAAGGTCCTGATCCTTGACGAAGAGTTCCCTTACCCCCTGAATACCGGTAAACGGATCAGGACTTTCAATCTGTTCCGTTGTCTGGCTGATCGTCACGACATGACCTGCCTTGCTTACGGCGAGGAAGATTCCGAATCCTTCCGGGCGCTTGAAAACGCGGGCCTGCACCCGGCAGCAATCAAAAGACAGCCCCGGCCCAAAAGCGGTGTACCGCTCTATGTCCGCTTGTTCGGGAATCTGTTTTCCAAAGAGCCATACTCGGTAAGCAGTCACTGGACAAATGCTTTCCGGCAGGCAGTGGAAAGGGAGCTTGAAGATAACAATTACGATCTGGTGATCGCCGAGTGGACACCGTACGCGCAGTTTATGCGTGGCCTGACAAAACCAAAAACACTGGTTGTTGCCCATAACGTCGAGTACCAGATATGGCAGCGCTATGTCGAGAACGAAACCCATCCGGTTGTCCGGCGTTACATGGCAATGCAGGCAGACCGAATGAAAAAGTTCGAGGAAAAAGTGTTTCGTTCGGTCTCCGGAGCCACCGCGGTTTCTTCATCCGACGCCGATCTCATCAGAACGATTAACCCTGACCTGCCGGTGGAGGTGGTCGATAACGGCGTTGATCTCGACTTCTTCAAACCAAAGCCGCATCCCGGAAAGGAAAGCGCCCCCTCGTTGGTCTTTACCGGCTCGATGGACTGGCGGCCGAATCAGGACAGTGTCGAGTATTTCGTGAAGGAGATTCTTCCCTTGATCAAAACCAGCCACGCCGATGTCAGGACTGTTCTGGTGGGACGCAACCCTCCTCCGAGAATTGTCGAGCTGGGCAAGCACGACGGTGTAACAGTCACCGGCACGGTTGATGATGTGCGGCCGTATATCGAGCAGGCCGATGTATATATCGTCCCGCTCCGCATCGGCGGCGGATCGCGTTTGAAGATTCTCGAAGCTATGGCCATGAGCAAAGCGGTGGTTTCGACTTCGGTCGGCGCTGAGGGGCTTGATGTTACCGACGGCCTTGATATTCTGATCGCCGATACACCGGAACAGTTCTCAGCCAAAGTTGAACAACTATTGAACGACAAAGAACTGGCTGCAACGCTCGGGAGCAACGGCCGCAAACTGGTGGAAAGACGTTACGGCTGGCCGGCGCTTGCATACAAACTGGACCGGTTTATGCAGAGACTGGTGGTGGACTGATGACCATTCTGCATCTGAGAGCGTCCAATTTCTACGGCGGACCGGAACGACAGTTGTATCATCACGCCCGGAAAATGTCTTTGAGTCATCACCGGATTATTATCGGGTCGTTTTCAGAAGATGGGGGGAAACCGGACCTGTTGAATGTCTCTGAAGTCGGCGATGTCGAAACCTGTCTGATCGATGTACACTCAGCCTATGATCTGTCGTCGGTGGGAAAATTGAGGTCGGCTTTGAAACAACATGACATCGACCTGATGTGCAGTCATGATTATCGTTCACATCTGCTGGGGCATATAGCTTGCCGCAAAGTGAAAACAAGACATATCTGTTTCGTTCGGGGGGCTACCCGTGACGACCTGAAAGTCAGGTTCTATCAGTGGCTGGACAATCGAATGCTCAAGCGGGCGGATCATGTTGTTACGGTGTCGGAACAGCAGAAAAGCCGCCTGGTATCTTCCGGTTACCCCTCCGAAAAAATCTCGGTGGTGCACAACGCGGTATCTCCTGAAGAACTCGAAGAAATTGCGGTTTCCGACCTGCGTGAAAAGTTCCCGATTGCTCCGGAAGCTGTTGTCGCAGTGACAGCCGGGCGGTTCAGCCGCGAAAAGGGGCAACTGTTTTTGATCGATGCGGCGATCGAGGCTGTTCGTCAGAACTCCCGTCTGTATTTCGTGATGTTCGGTGACGGCCCGGACTGGGAATCGGCAAATCGAAAAG
>JAJRTA010000050.1 GCA_024278515.1 Candidatus Zixiibacteriota bacterium | reverse complement strand
GAAAAAGAAAAGGGGATAGTGCCTTCGCGCCTCTTTGATTTGTTTGCTTCAGGGCGGCCGATTATTGCGGCGGTGCCGCCGGGGAGTCTCCTTGCGGATCTGATTGCCGACAGTAATAACGGACACTGCTACGATCCAACCGATAAAAGCGCGGCTGAAAAAGCGCTTGATTATTTGTATCGAGTCGGCCGGTCGCATATCGACGGGGAGGTGAGTATCGCTCCGTTGCCGGACTACTCCCGGAAGTTCGGTTCACGGGCGATGGTCGAAAAATTCGCGGAAATAATCAGGCGGCTGGATTAACGAATCAGTATCATCTTTTTTGTCGAAGTGAAAGCGTCTGTTATCAGCCGGTAGAAATATATCCCGCTGGCCACCGGGCGACCGTTTTCATCTCGGCCGTCCCAGGTTACTTCGTAGGTTCCATAAGCGTGTTCGCCGCTGGAAAGACTGGTGACCTGCTGTCCCAGAATGTTGTAAATGTCCAGTGATATGTCGGACCGGTAGGGGAGTTCAAACCGAATCGTGGTGATCGGGTTGAACGGATTAGGATAGTTTTGCGAAAGACTGAAATTATCAGGGAGATTGTCGTCGATTCGTTCTTCTTCGGTGTCGGCGACGATCGACGGGACAAGAAACTCACGGGCGACAGTGTAGCCGGTCTTCACGGCGGCGATCGTGTAACGGTTCAGCGGTGAGTAACTTACCATGAATATTGCCCGACCGTCTAACGAAGTGGACAGACTGGCGATCGGACCGGTGCTGTCGCTCAATGTTACAAGGCAGTTTTCAACCGGTTGGCCGTTGCTGCTGACAGTTACTTCAAACTGATCTCCGCCGGGGATAACTTCCACGTTGAGCAGGCCGGGTATTTTGTCGTAAACTACGAGGGTCGGGTCGCCGAAGAAGTTCTGGCCATAGACGACATCGCGTACATAGCTGTAACGAAGTTTGGATTCATACATGGCGGCGACCGCCGGGCGGCCCGGATGGGAGAAAAGCGAGTCGAAAAAGACCCGCTGCAAAAGGTGGCTGGAGCCTACCCAGCCCCAGCGTGAATTGGCCACGAACCCGACCGCTCCCGCTTTGGGCAGGGCAAGCACGGTCACGGCGAGATTCGGAGGGTAACCGTTGTAGTCATAATCGAAGGCTCCATTGTCGCAGGCCAGCGAATAGTAGAAAGAAAGTTTGCGGTTAGGCTCAAGACCAGCGATAGACCCGTTTTCGCCGGATGATGTAACGGTAATAAATCGTTCTTTGGGCGAGCTGTTGTAACCGGAGGTCCTGACTTCAAAAAGCGATCCGTTACCGTGAGCGAGTATATTGACAATGCCGTAACCTTCGGATAGTACCGCTTCCAGTTCACGCGGGCTTTTGTTGTGCGGATTCGGGTCGTCACCGCGGTCGGCTTCCACGCCGGCGACCGTGTCGATTTCGATATTATCCGGGTAGGCAAGGGAAATACGTCCGTGCTGACCGCCTCCGGAGTAGTCACGCATCTGATCGGATGAAAAGAAAAAGGCGCGACCCAGATACGAAAGATCACCGTCGCCCGGGTTGGTCTCGTAGGCGATCAGCTTGTCGACATAGGCTTCAAACTGTTCAGGCCTGTTGAACGGCAGTCGCCCGACCATCAATTCCGGAATGAGATCGGCCTGGTCGTGAGTTCGCTCGCCCCAGATGTTGTCATTGTCCAGATCCCACTCGCCGGTAAGATCGGCGAAGTACAGATCGCAGACCTGTTGTTGCGAAAGGTCAGGGATTTCGTCTGCCGCGCGGTGATAGGCGTAGCGGATCGGTAGCACGGTGTGGTCACCGGCCAGCAGGACATACCGCCCGCCCGCCCCGTGGAATTGCCTGAGATAATTGCGCAACCGCTCGGCGTCATCGCGACCGGTCTGACCCGCAAGGATATCCCCGATATAACGAACTTCGGTCAGAATACCCAGACTGTTTTTATACCAGGCCAGTCGTTCCAGCGGAGCTGAAAACTGTTCGGATGTGATTATCAGATACGTCACCAGACCGATTCCGGCAGACAGCGACGGAAATACCTGATTATCCGAACGTCCCGGATCTTTCGGCAGACTGCTCAACAGTTGATCGGCAGTGAGGTTGTTTTGTCCGATCTGAATCGAAACAGACTCGTTGAACAGAAGTTCACCGTTTTGGGATACCGTCAAGGGTAACAGCAACAACTCGGCGAAGGTCTGCTCGCCGACTTTTATCTGGCCGGTTATCTGGATAGGTTCGGCTCTCGATATCAGATCGTTTACCTCAACCGATGTCCGGGGGGACTCTTCAGAGCGTGTCGGGATGTCTTCGGCGAGGTCAGCTTCAGGCAGATGGCCGATCGTCACGGATCGGAGAACCTCGAATCTGATATCTTCGACGGTCTGTCCCCGGTTCAGCTGGATGTAAAATGACTTGCCCGGCAGTATCATGTTGCGTCCGACACTGACCGGCCCGAAATCGGCGTACCCGAATGCCCCACTTTCCCCCTCGGTAAGGATTCGGCTGCGATCCAGTTGAATAGTCGGTTGTTCTAACGCCTTTGGGGCGGTAATCAAAAGAGACAGGAACATAAATATCAGGGCAGTGTTTCTCATCGGTTTTACACCCGTTTCAAATCGAATCTGCCTGATATTGGGCAAAGATTGGACCTCATCTTTACCGGCAGGTCCGATTAAAAAATGAACATCAGTAAGTTGATGGGTTATTGTGAGTTGCCCCAGGTGAATGATGTGGCGCTCTAAGCGGGCAGGTCGGTCACGGGCCTCTGGGAGTATGGTAAAGCATCCATATTTGAAGGATTTAAGCTTCAACCGACGGCTCATAGGCAGGATAATTGAGCCAACTGATTCCGTTTGACTCCAGCCTGTTAGCTCACACGTGAAAATTGTTCATTGCTTACTCATTGAATTACTTTCGCTTAAGCCGGATTATTTTCTTAATTCAGGTTGAAAAACAGCTTGACATAGGGTGGGGCAAAATAGTAAACTATGGTCAATTAGAGCAAGAAGTGGCGAAAAGTGGAGGATCACTTTTGACCGGGTTTGTCGGTCGCTATCAGACGACATTGGACAGCAAAGGCCGTTGTGCCCTTCCAGCCAAGCTGCGAGCGGTAAAAGGGGCCGACGGCAAGCCGCTTTTGAGCGGCAGCCTGGTTCTGACCAAAGGGTTGGAGGGTTGTCTTACTCTTTACCCTGAGCACGAGTGGGCTGAGATCCAGCGTCGTTTTGCCTCCCTCAATTTTACACAACGAGATTTTCGTTACTTCAGCCGGCGTTTTTACTCATCGGCCGGTGCTGTTCAGCCGGATCGCAGTGGTCGCATCCTGATTCCGGGGCATCTGATTAAAGAAGCTGCCCTTAATAAGGATTTGCTGGTGATCGGCGTTGATCGATGGGTGGAGATATGGAACCCGCAGCGGTATGACTATTATATCGAGCAGTTCGCCGCGAGCTACGAGGAAGTAGCCGAGCGACTGTCATCCGTCCATGATCCCGGACGCGAGGAGGAGTAGTCATGAGCCGGTGCTGGTGGCCGAGGTTGTCGATCTTCTGATCGGCAATCCGAAAGGCGCCTATATCGATCTTACCGCGGGTGGCGGTGGTCATTTAAGAGCGCTGGCGGAAAAGCTTGGTTTGGACGCCCGTCTGTATGGTCTGGACAGGGATCCGGAGGCGGTTGACCGAACCCGGAGGAACCTGGCTGAGTTCAGGCAGGTAAGACAGATTGTTCACGCCGCCTATAGTGATCTCAAGGCTGTAGCCGGGCGCATAGGAGAAGATGGTTTTAACGGCGTCCTCATTGATCTGGGACTTTCCTCTGATCAACTGGCGGAGGCCGGTCGCGGGTTTTCGTTCAGTGTCGATGGTCCTCTGGATATGCGGTTCGATCCCGGTTCAGGACGGGCCACGGCCGCCGAGCTGATCAACTCGCTGAGCAAAAATGAACTTACCGCCGTTTTTCGTGATTACGGCGAAATAAAGCAGCCGGCAAGGTTGGCCGGCGCAATCGTCAGGGAAAGACAGACAAAGATGCTCACCACAACTACCGACCTCACTGCCATAGTTGAGAAGCATTCATATTCAAGACATCGCAACAAAACATTGGCGCAGGTTTTCCAGGCGCTGCGTATCGCGGTTAACGGCGAACTTGACGAGTTGAAAGCGGTACTTCCGGATTGTGTCAGTTGTCTTAATCCCGACGGAAGACTTGCCGTTATTTCTTACCATTCTCTCGAAGATCGTATTGTAAAAAGATTTTTCCGCAAGTCGGCTTCCGGCTGCACCTGTCCGCCGAAACTTCCCGTTTGTGTATGCGGGGGTAAGCCACAGGTGGAATTGGTCACGCGCCGCCCCATCGTGCCGTCGGAAGAAGAAGTGAAATCCAACCCTCGTTCGCGATCGGCCCGTCTTCGTGTGGTCAGGAGGCTCGCGACATGAAGAAGAAGCCGGTGCGCAAGTTCAAGGAGACGGTTGAGATACGGACATCTTTGACCAACCGTATCCTGTCGCATCGTTATTTACCGGCTGCACTGCTGGTCATAATGTTTGTCGCCGGGTGTTTTATTCATGTGTGGCAGCGGGTAAGGGTGCTCGAACTGGTTAAGGATGTTTCAAGCCTGCGGGCTGAGAACAATCGTTTGATTGATGCTTCTTCCAAGCTGAATATCCGCTTGGCCGAGCTTTCGTCAGCCAGTCGTATTGAGCGATATGCCCAGGACAGCCTCGGGCTCAGGATTCCCAAAGCCGATCAGGTGTATTCATTGCTCGGCAAAGAGGAGGAACTGGTTGAGCCGGACGAACTGGCCACCCTGTTTCAGGCGATTGAACGGGTAACCCGCTATGTTCCGGCCATTGCGCCCAGCCATGCCACCGCCGGGGATCTTCGTCCCCTCAGACCGGACGTATTGTCCAGCAGGGAGGGTGATCGGTGAGTCTGACCCGTCAGCAGCGTCTGCGTTTGGGAACCCTGCTGGTTTTTGTCTGCTTGTTTTTTGTACTGGTCGCCGCCCGCCTTGTCCATCTTCAGATAATCAATCACGATGCGTACACGGAAGTGGTCAAAAAACAGTCCGAAGGAACGGTTGAAATACCGGCCGACCGGGGGTTGATCTATGACCGCAACGGTCAGGTGGTCGCGGATAATATCGTTGTTTCCTCGCTTTACGCCTGGTGTTCCAACGAACGGGAGGTGGCCGAGGTGGCCGCCTACCTGGAAAAGCTGTACAAGTTGCGCCGGGGCACGGCCAGGTCAAAATACGGGCTGGCGGTAAGGCGGTTTCGCTGGATCGAGCGCAGACTTGACGATGCGGTCGCCGCTTATATCGATGAAACCGCGCCGCGCGGGCTGTATCTTCGCACCAGCGCCAATCGATCCTATCCGTTCGGTCTGGTCGGTAAACAGATTCTCGGTTTCACTGATATCGACAACCACGGACGTTCCGGGCTGGAATACTCGTTTGATTCCGTACTGGCCGGCCGGCAGGGACTGGCGGATATCTACCGTGATGCTCTTCGCAACACTTTCCGGGTCAAGGAACAGGCGCTGGTCAAACCGCAGCCGGGGCGCTCGATTGTGCTTACCGCCGACTGGCAGTTGCAGGAAATTGTCGAAGAGGAACTTCGCATCGCGGTGGAAAAACATAACGCGGCTGGCGCGATGGCCGTAATGATGGATTGCAACAACGGCGATATCCTTGCCATTGCTCATTACGATCCCAATGAGAAATTGCCGGAGAAGCCGACCAAGCTGCGCGCTGTCACCGATCAGTTTGAACCCGGTTCGATTATGAAAGCGTTCAGCGCCGCCGGGATACTCGACGCCGGGCTGGTGGATTTCGACGATACTGTCTTCTGTGAAGAGGGCAGGTGGAAACTGGGCCGACGTATTCTCCGCGATGACAAGAAACACGGGTGGCTGACTTTCCGTCAGATCATAGAACTGTCCAGCAACATCGGGGTCGGCAAATATGCTGTCGAACTGGGCGGCGATGAGCTTTACAACACGATACGTCGTTTCGGCATCGGGCAGAAACTGCGTACCGGTTTGCCGGGAGAAACGCGTGGGAGTATCGTTGTCCCTGAGCGATGGTCCGAGTATACGACCTCGGCTTTGGCTATGGGCCATGCGGTGGCCGTAAATGCCGTTCAGATGGCGGCCGGTTTTGCGGCTATCGCCAACGGCGGCGAGTTGCTTCGTCCCCAGTTGATTCTTGGTCTGGTCGATGAAGATGGATACATCCATAACCGCCGCTCGGTGGAATCATTGGGCCGGGTGGCAACACGGGAAACCATCGATACGCTGAAATCATTCCTGCGCGGGGTGGTTGAAGTCGGTACCGCTGTTCCGGTGCAGTCTGATGTTATCACTATCGCCGGCAAGACCGGGACCGCCGAGATTCCCGATCTGGTTAACGGTGGTTATTGCAAGAACAAGTTTATTGGAAGTTTTGCCGGTTTCTTTCCGTACGAACAGCCGCTGGTCGCGGGTATCGTGTTGATAGTGCAACCGCGTCCGATACATTACGGCGGTCATACGGCAGGCCCGGCGTTCAAAAAAATTGCCGAACGGTATGCCCGGCTGAAAGCCGAGATGTTCATGCCTCCGGAAAGGATATTTGTTGAACAGTCCGATGAGCGAAACCCGGTGACCGAGGTGCCGGATTTTGTCGGTCATGATATCGCCCAGGCACGGGCACGGGCGGAAAAGCTGGGGTTGAACCTGCGAAGCAACAGCGACAGCGGGTTCGTGGTCTGGCAGTTTCCGGCGGCGGACAGGGTAATTATGCGGGAAGACGAAGTTCTGGTGGCCGTGCGTTCTTCAGAAGATGAGCCGGTTCGCATGGTAGATCTGGCAGGGTTGTCGATTCGGGAAGCCACGGCTTGGCTCGACTATCTGGGCGTGATGTTCACGGTGGAAGGGCAGGGCCGGGTAGTCAGACAGTCCATCAGGCCGGGTACGGAACTGGCCGGTGCGAGCAAATGCCGGTTGAAGTGCAGGCAGGGATGATACAGCGGAGGCGGAGATTAAACTCAGCGAACTATTAAAAAGTCACCCTGAGGCCGAACTGATCGGAGACGGTGAAGTGCAGATCGAGGATATTTCATACGATTCGCGCCTGACAAAAGCGAACGGGATGTTTGTAGCTGTTTCCGGATATCGGCAGGATGGTCACTTGTTTATTGATGATGCCGTGGAGCACGGTGCGGTGGTGATAGTCGGTGAGCGCGAAGAGTGTACTTCCGCTCCCAACTATGTAAAGGTGCCCGACTCCCGCAAGGCGCTGGCCGATTTCTCGGCTGCTTTCTACGGTTTCCCGGGCAGAAAAATCAAAGCGTGTGGAATTACCGGCACCAACGGGAAAACCACTGTTTGTCATTTGTTGAAAGGAATCCTTGAGGCCCGCAACAAACGAGTGGGCATGGTGTCGTCGATTGTGTACGACACCGGTAAAGAAAGTTTCCCAGCCGAGCGCACAACTCCGGAATCGCTTGATATGCAGCGCCTCCTTTTTCTTATGAAGAAGAATCATTGCGTGAACGCGGTTATCGAAGTGTCCTCTCATGCGTTGGTGTTACATCGTGTTGAAAACATCAACTTCCGGGTCGCCGTGTACACCAATATCACCCGCGATCATCTTGATTTTCATAAGACGATGGAAGAGTACCTCGAAGCGAAGAAGCGGCTTGTCAGGCAGCTCGACGGTCCGCTCAGCTATGCTGTTATCAATCTTGATGTCCCCGAGTTCCGCAGCCTTTTCGCGGAAATCAGTTCGGCTTATATCTCGTATTCGCTGGAGGATACCCAGGCCGATATCTGTTGCACGAACTATGAACTCGAATCCACACGGACGGTTTTCGATCTCAGGACGCCGATGGGTACTCACACGGTTGAATTCCACCTGCCCGGTCGCTTTAACCTTATCAACGCGGTTGCCGCCGCCGCCGCCGGGATGGCGGCCGGTGTTGATATCGATAACGTTGTGCGGGGGCTGGAAAGCGCCCGCCCGATCGCGGGAAGATTCAACTATATCGAATGCGGGCAGCCGTTTGCCGTTTATGTGGATTTTGCCCACACCCCTGACGCCCTGGCCCGATTGTGCGAGACGGCGCGTGAACTTTCGCAGGGACGGGTAATGGTGCTGTTCGGTTGCGGCGGCGATCGTGATCCGGGCAAACGGCCGATGATGGGCAAAGCGGTCAGCAGCGCGTCGGATTTCTGCGTAGTCACCTCGGATAATCCGCGCAGTGAGGATCCTCAGACGATTATTGAACAGATAAAACCTGGCCTTGAAGGCGATCAGTATGAAATCATTCCGGATCGTCGAGAGGCTATTGAAAGAATAGTGAAAATGGCGCAGCCCGGCGATGCGGTTTTGCTGGCCGGAAAAGGAAACGAGAACTATCAGGAAATCAAGGGTGTCAGGCATCCGTTCGACGACACATCGGAAGCGCGTCGGGTTCTGACTGAACTTGGTTACACCGGACTGGTGAGTGACAAAGGGAATTGATCAGCTTGCGATTCGACAAACTGGCAGCCATTACCGGCGGTACGATCTACAACACGGACAACGCCGCGCGTATGTTCCGCGGCGTTGGAATAGACAGTCGTACGGTTGGCCGGGATCAACTGTTCGTGGCTATACGGGGCGAACGTAACGACGGCCATGACTATATCGATGCGGCTGTTCGGGCCGGCGTGTCCGGAATCGTGGTCGAATACACCTGGCCGGGTCTGCATAATATTGGCGGTGATGTGGCGGTTGTGGCGGTTGAAAACAGTCACGAGGCGATGCTGAGACTGGCGGCGTCATACCGCGATAAACTGTCGGCCATATTTGCGGCCATTACCGGCTCCAACGGCAAGACAACGACCAAGGAACTCACCTATCATCTGTTGCAGGCGGTTACCTCGAATGTCTACCGGTCGCCGGGGAATCTGAACAATCTGTTCGGCGTTCCGCTGGCTCTGTTCGGCGCTCCGGAAGATACCGAAGTGGCTGTTCTCGAACTGGGCATTTCCACCACTACCGAGATGCCGAAGCTGGCTGAAATAGTACGCCCCGATCTGGTGGCAATCACGAATGTCGGACCGTCACATCTTGAGTTTCTTGATTCGGTCGAAGCGGTAGCCAAAGCCAAGCTGGAACTGATACGAAAAGCCGACCCGAAAGCACAACTCATCATTAACGGTGACGATCCGGTGTTGATGGCTGAAGCGGGAAAGTTACGCGGTAAGTTTGTGACTTTTGCTCTCGATGCTGAAGCAGATTTCAGTATCGACCGTATCGAGTCACAGGAGTCAGGCAGCCGGGTGCTGATCGAGGGACATGCTTTCATTCTGCCGATGCCGGGGCGGCACCAGGCGGCCAACCTGCTTGCCGCTTATGCCGTCACCAGGACTCTGGGGTATAGTTTCGATAACATCGACACGGAAGCCATTTCGCTTACCACGGCGCCGATGCGTGGGCAAATAGTTAATCATCACGGTGTAACTTTTGTCGCCGACTGTTACAATGCCAATCCTGCTTCGGTAAGGGCGGGGCTGGATGCGTTCTTCGAGATGCCGGATCGATCTCGTCGGATAGTGGTGCTTGGAGACATGCTTGAACTGGGGCACGAAGCCACAAAACACCACCGGGCTGTCGGTGAATATCTTGCGGGCCGGAGGTTTGATTTAGCGGTATTGGTGGGGCCGTTGTCACGCACTGTTTACCACGTTCTCGGTGAATGCGGCCTGTCGACTGATAAACTGCGTTACTATGCGGATGCAAATTCATGCGCCGAGGATATGCGAACGGTTTTCCGTGACGGCGATCTGGTATATGTCAAGGCGTCACGTGGCATCGGACTGGAAAATGTAATTGATGTTTTCGCGAACACGGAGGAGGTCGACTGATGCTTTACCATCTGCTGGCGCCGTTGACCCATTACATCTCCGGATTGAATGTGTTCCGATACATCACTTTCCGCGCCGCCGGAGCCACTGTGACAGCTATTTTCATCTGCCTGATCCTGGGACCGCTGTTCATTCGCCTGCTTAAAAAGTACCAGGTCACCGAATCCATCAGGCCGGAGGGGCCGGAGCGCCATCAGGCGAAATCCGGAACGCCGACCATGGGCGGCCTGATAATCCTCGCCGGAATTATAATTCCTACTCTTTTGTGGGCCGATTTGACCAACTACTTCACCCAGATGATTTTGCTGGTTACCGTCTGGCTGGGGGCTATCGGATTCATGGACGACTATCTGAAGGCTATCAAGCGTCAACCGAAAGGACTCGTGGCGCGCAAAAAAATGATCGGCCAGCTTCTTCTCGGGGCGATCTTTGCCGCTGCCCTGGTCTGGATGGCGCCGGATCAACTATATGACGGTACGACCGAGATACCATTCTTCAAAAATTACATGTTGTCTCTCGGCATACTTTACGGGCCGTTTGTCGTGGTGGTTATCACCGGCTCATCCAACGCGGTTAACCTGACCGATGGACTTGACGGACTGGCTATCGGTTTGTGCGCGTTGTGCTTTATGACGTTCGCGGGAATTGCTTACCTGTCCGGACGTGTTGACTTCTCGCAGTACCTGGCTATTGACTACCTGCCCGGAGCCGGTGAATTGGCGGTTTACTGCGGTGCGGCCTTCGGGTCGGCGCTCGGTTTCCTCTGGTTCAACTCGCATCCGGCTGAAGTGTTCATGGGAGATACAGGCTCACTGGCCCTCGGTGGGGCGTTGGGAGCCATTGCGATTTTGCTGAAAAAGGAGCTTCTGCTTGTGGTAGTGGGTGGAGTTTTTGTGATGGTCGCTTTATCGGTGATAATACAGGTGTTGTCCTATCGTTACCGGGGCGGCAAAAGGGTCTTCAAAATGGCTCCGATTCATCACCACTTTGAACTGTGCGGCTGGGCGGAGTCGAAAATCGTGGTGCGGTTCTGGATACTGGGCGCTCTTTGCGCGCTTCTGACTCTGGCGACATTGAAAGTACGATAGAAAGTCTGATAGAAAAATGATGACGGTTGCTGAAAGGATAAATGAACGGAAGATAGGCGTGATCGGTATGGGCCGGTCCGGGCTGGCGACTGCTTCGCTTGCCGCGGCCAACGGCGGTCGTCCGTTCGTGTCCGACGCGGCTCCGTCCGAGCAAGTGGCCGAAGCGGTGGCGCGTCTGGAGCAGGAAGGGATACCGTTTGAAACCGGCGGACACACCGACCAGTTACTTCAGTGTGACTACATAGTCATCTCCCCCGGGGTTCCTCCCACTCTGGAGATAATAAGTAGGGCTGTAGCTAAGGGCGTTCCGATCTTTTCGGAGATAGAGTTTGCCTCATGGGTGTGCCGGGGGAGGATAATCGGAGTTACCGGCTCGAACGGCAAGACCACCACCACCACGTTGATCGGCGAGATTCTCACAGCGGCCGGTAAGGACGCCCTGGTGTGCGGCAATATCGGGCTGCCCTTTGCGCAGGTGGCCGAAAAGATCGGCGAGGATACTATTGCCGTTGTCGAGATCTCTTCTTTCCAGTTGGAATGGATTGCCGATTTCGCTCCTCATGTAGCATTGATTCTGAATCTCTCTCCGGACCATCTCGACCGTCATGGGACCTTTGGAACCTACAAGAAACTTAAATATCGGATCACCGAAAATCAGTCTTCCGACGATTACCTTATTCTCAACCACCAGGACGAGGTAATGATGGCGGATGATATACCGACCGCCGCTCGGAAGCTCTATTTTACGACCGAAGCGACCACGGATTGTTTTGTCCGGGTCGAAGACGGTGCTCTTTTCTATTCGCATGACGGTCGGGGAACGCGAGTAGTTTCTGCCCGGGATATTCGCATCCCCGGACCGCATAATCTGCAAAATGCCGCTGCCGCGGTGGCCGCGGCCGCTCTGTTTGATGTCGATGCCGAGACTATGGGACGGGTGCTGGCCACCTTCGCCGGAGTGGAGCACCGTCTTGAGCCAGTCGCCCGGGTGGCCGGTATTGACTTTGTCAATGACTCCAAAGCGACCAATGTCGACTCGGTCTGCTACGCGTTGCGCTCGATCGACCCCCCTATTCATCTCATCGCTGGAGGGCGCGACAAAGGCGCTCCGTACGAACCTATCGTACGGGATGGGAAGGGACGAATCGCGAGTATTGTGCTTATCGGTGAGGCCAGGGACCGGATGTTCGAGGAGTTGGGTCGACATTTTACGACCCAGTTTGCAGATAGTCTGGAAGATGCTGTGTCCAAATGTTTCTCCCGTGCCCGTCCGGGGGAAACAGTGCTTTTGTCACCCGGGTGCGCCAGTTTTGACATGTTCGATAATTATGAACAGCGCGGCAAACTGTTCAAGCAGGCCGTGTCGGATTTAAGAAGCGACAGGAAGAATGAAACGATCCAGGACTAAGAACTCAGTCGATGAACGTTTGTTCGGCGCCTACCTCGCGGCGGTGGTGATCGGGCTGATTATGATTTACTCGACCTCATCGATCATGGCTGAGGGAAGGTTCGGTTCGCACCTATTGTTCTTCCGTCAGCAGTGTTTATGGGCCCTGCTGTCTATGGCTGTGGTATATGTAATTTCCAAGCTGAATCTCCAGCGGCTGGCCGTGTATTCGGCTCCGGCGTTGGCGATCTGCATGATTCTTCTGGTTCTGGTATTTTTCGGGCCGGCCCGGAATGGCGCGCATCGCTGGATAGTTATCGGGCCGTTCACCGGGCAGCCGTCTGAAGTGTTCCGGTTTGTGCTGATATTCTTTTTAGCCTTCTCTCTGGCCAATCCGCGGCGGGATCTGACCGATCTTAAACAACTGCTTCTTCCGTATGGTCCCATCATCGGAACTGGTCTCGGATTGATTCTGCTGGAACCTGATCTGGGCAGTACTATTGTGATTTCACTGACTGTGCTGAGTGTTTTCTTCCTCGCCGGAGCGCGGTTGAAACATCTGGGCGCGGCGATTCTGCCGTTGACGGCGACCGGACTTCTTGTCGTATTCGGCCTCGGATACAAGAAAAGTCGTATCCTTGATTTCATTGCGGCTGTTGCCGATCCTCTCCAGGGCAGTTACCAGGCCAGGCAGGCGGCGCTTACGCTTGGGGCCGGAGGATGGTTGGGGGTGGGACTGGGCGAAGGACGCCAGAAGCTCTTCTTTCTGCCCTATCCGCACACCGATTTCATTTTTGCCGCGACCGGAGAGGAGATCGGTTTGATCGGACTGCTTATCATCCTGACAGCGCTGTTCTATCTCTTGTGGCGCGGTCTGAAAATCTCCTACGCTCAGCCGGACAAGTTCGGATACCTGCTCGGTGCGGGGATGACATTGTCGCTGTTCATCAACATTGCCGTGAATATCGGAGTGGTGACTTCGCTTTTACCGGTTACCGGGTTGCCGTTGCCGTTTATTTCGTACGGCGGATCATCGTTGTTGATGTCCAGCGCGGCTGTCGGTGTACTGTTGAACCTTTCACGGAGGGTAGTGCGAACATGACGCCCGATTATCGCATACTCTTCGCCGGAGGTGGTACCGGCGGCCATCTGTTCCCGGCTATCGCTATCGCCGATCGTCTCAAAGAACTGCTGGCGGAACATGGTTCTGTTGAGATTAGGTTTGTCGGCACCAGGCAGGGCATAGAGTATCGGATGCGTGAAAACCTCGGATACCCCCTGGAGATTATCAACATGCGCGGACTTGTGCGCTCGTTCACTCCGCGGAATCTTTTATTGCCGTTCGTGATCGTGCTCGCTCTGTTCAAGGCTTCGCTTCTGATAAAGCGGTTCTCGCCCGATGTTGTCGTCGGCACCGGCGGGTATGTTTCATGGCCGGTTCTGCGTATGGCGAAAGCGCGGGGGGTGCCGACGGTTCTGCAGGAACAGAACTCCTACCCCGGTATCGCTACCCGGCAGGCGGCGGCGAATGCACAACGCATCTACCTCGGCTTTGAACGAGCCGCCGGATATTTGAAGACAAAGGGTGAGATAATAGTAACAGGGAACCCGGTCAGGACGGACCTGCTTGAGGGTGACCGGAACGCGGCGCTGGCGTCTTTCGGACTTGATCCGGACAAACGCACGATTCTGATCCTTGGGGGAAGTCAGGGGGCGCGCGCGATAAATAACGCCGTTCTGAAAAGCCTGAAGAATAATCCGTTGAAAGATAAGTACCAACTACTATGGCAAACGGGAAGGAGGGATTACAAGGATGTGACCGTTAACGCGGGCGATAAGGCTCAGGGTTGCTCCCTCTTTCCGTTTGCGGAAAAAATGAACCTGGTTTATGCCGCCGCCGAGGTGGCTATATGCCGCGCCGGGGCGCTGACGCTGGCGGAGTTGGCGGCCTGCGGCATACCGGCGATTCTTATCCCCTTTCCTCACGCGGCCGAAGATCACCAACGCAAAAATGCCGAGGATTTCGTCAAGAGGGGATGGGCCGTGATGATTGATCAAAGCGATCTGGATAAGACCGATCTGCTTGGGACCGCGATTAGGATGTTCGAATCAGGGCAGGTGGACAGAATGAAAGCAACGGTGGCGGCATCAACCAGGGATACCCGGCCGGCGGTCGATGTGATCGCCGAAGACATAGTGAGATTGATTGATGAAACAAAGAAAGGCCGCGCTTCGTGACGAACACTCTCTTTACTCGAGAGGTCATGAGCTTCCGGTGTCGCAGGAACATGTTCGGTAAGTTCAAGAAACTGTTTTTCGTGGGTATCGGCGGCGCCGGAATGTCCGGAATCGCCGAGCTGTTGAGCAATCTCGGCTTCGAGGTACGCGGCTCCGATCTGACTCTGAGCGATGTGACCGACTACCTCGCATCGATCGGCATCAGAATCCATGAAGGGCATGACGGCCGTAATCTTGAGGATGCCGACCTGGTCGTTATCTCCTCGGCGGTTGGTGAAGATAACCCGGAGGTTATAGCCGCCCGCGATCTCGGCATACCGGTGATCAAACGAGCCGAGATGCTCGGTGAACTGATGCGCCTGAAACACTCGATTGGTGTCTCCGGCACGCACGGCAAGACCACGACTACTTCGATGATCGGTCATGTGTTGCGCCGGGCTGACTACGACCCGACGATCATTGTCGGCGGGATCGTGGCCGGTCTGGGCAGCGGCGCGGCCCTGGGTCACGGTGACTACCTCGTGGCGGAGGCGGATGAGTACGACAAGTCATTCCTGGCCATGTATCCGACCCTCGCGGTTGTCACGAATATCGAGGCCGACCATCTGGATTGCTACGAGGATATGGATGACCTCCTCGGGTCGTTCGTGACCTATATGAACAGAGTGCCGTTCTATGGTTCAGTGATTATGTCGGCGGATGATGCCAACCTGCAGTCGTTACGCCCGGAGATTGCCCGCCCGGTTGTCAGTTTCGGGTTCGATGCCTCGGCCGATTACCGCGCCACCGATGTAAGGCAGGAAGACACCGGCGCCGGGTTCAGGGTGTGGAATCTCGAGGAACCACTGGGTGAACTAAAACTGAAAGTGTTCGGGCGTCATAATGTGCTGAATGCGCTGGCCGCTGTGGCAGTCTGCCGGGAACTGCAGGTGCCGATGGAGGCCATAATCGAGGGGTTGGCTTCTTTCGGTGGTGTCAATCGCCGGTTCGAGTTGGTGGGTGAAGAAAAGGGTGTCGTGGTTATCGATGACTATGCTCACCACCCGACCGAGGTGACGGCTACTCTCACCACGGCCAGAGAGACGTTCAACCGACGTGTCATAGTCGTGTACCAGCCGCATCTGTACAGCCGGACACGTGATTTCGCCCGGCAGTTTGCCGAGTCGTCGTCGATTGCGGATATCTGCCTGCTGACGGATATCTATCCGGCCAGGGAAAAACCGATTGAAGGCGTAACCTCGGAATTGATCAAGCGACAGGTCAGCGAAAGCTGTCAGGAACGGTTTCGTTGTATAGGTCCCCGCGCAAACATTGCCGCCGAAGTGATGAAAGTCGTCCGTGACGGTGATATCGTGATTCTGATGGGCGCAGGCTCGATCACCCTGGCCCGTAAGGAACTATTGGAAGCTCTGAAAAAACGATGATACGGATGCCGAGATTGTCAAACAAAGTAAAGATAATCCTCACCGCCGCGACCGTTGCCGGTATCGCGCTGGTTGTCGTCGTGAACTACACCGATGCGTGCCGTCTCGAGGAAATTACCATCGACGCCACCCCGGTTGAAAACTGGCCGTCCAGATTTGCCATGCTCGATGCAGACCGCGGGCCTATCCAGCCTTTGGATCGATTAGCCGAGCAGTTGCTCGGTAAGGATGATGTTTACCGGGTGGATATCTCATGGTCGCCGCCGCATCGAATCGAAGTTGAAACCAACCGGTTCCGGCCCGGCTGTTTTTTGGTGGATAAAAAATCAGGCGAGATGTTCGGAGTTGATAATATCGGGCGGGTGGTCCCCCTTTCAATGCCGGTGGAAAACTGGGAGCTGCCTGTTCTGGTCGGTGTTACTGTCGGTCGGGTTTTCAAGCGGTGCCCGGATTCACGAGTTGAGATTGTGGTTCGTCAGTTGTTGAAACTTCGCAGAGAACTTCCCGACCTCTTTCGTTTGATTGAAGAGATCGATTTTTCGGATAAATACGGGCTCAAAGTTTCGATTGCCGGATTGCCCTATCGGTTGATAATAAGCGCCGGGTCCATGCTTGACGATATGGACAGGTTCGCCCGATTCATTACTCGATTCGATGTCGACCTGTCTGAGGTGCGGCAGGTGGATCTGCGTTACGAGGATCTCATCATCTGCGAGCGGGGGAAAGGCTGATATGGCGTCTGAGAATCTCAGAGCGGCGCTGGATATCGGTACGACCCGGATCGTGGCTTTGGTCGGTGAAGCGGACGAAGAAGGACGTATCTATGTCATCGGTCACGGTGAAGCACCGGCTGAGGGATTGAGGCGCGGCGTGGTTGTCGATATGGAAAAAACGGTCAAGTCTATCACGCGGGCGGTGAAGGATGCTCAAATGACCTCGGCCACCGAGATCGATCGCATCACGGTCGGCATCGCCGGTGAGCACATTCGATCGATCAACAGTCATGGTGTTGTCGCGGTCGGGCGTTCCGACAATGAAGTAACCCGCGCCGACGTGCGACGGGCTATCGAGGCCGCCCGAACAGTCGCGATTCCGGTTGATCGCGAGATTATCCATGTAATTCCGCAGACTTTCTCGGTCGATGACCAGTCTGGAATAAAAGATCCCGTGGGGTTTTCGGGAGTCCGGCTGGAAGTCGAGGCGCATATTGTGACGGCCTCGATCACTACCGCCCGCAATATCTATCGCGCGCTCGAGCGGTGTCAGCTCGATGTCGACCGCATGGTGCTGGAATCGCTGGCTCTTTCGGATGCGTTGTTGAGCGACGAAGAGACGGAACAGGGTATTGTCATGCTCGATATCGGCGGTGACCACACCAATTTTTCTGTTGTCTACGACGGCGCTATCAGGCACACCACGGTTATCCCGCTGGGCGGGAGGAACGTCACCAACGATATTGCCATCGGTCTGCGCTGCTCGGTCGATCAGGCCGAGACGCTGAAAATATCACACGGTTGCGCGATGGCGGCGATGGCGGACCCGGAGGAGATGATCAGTATCCCTTCGGCGTCGGCGCAGACGCCCAAGGAGATTTCGTGCAATGTGCTGGCTTCGATAATTGAGCCGCGCATGGAAGAGATTCTCTCTCTGACTCTTCGTGAGATTAAAAAAGCGGCTGTGACTGATATGCTGACCGGCGGACTGGTGCTGACCGGTGGAGGAGCGCTTCTCACCGGCATGGTACAGTTGTCCGAACAGATTTTTGACACGAGGGTACGGATCGGAAAAGTTACTCAGATCGAACATACAGCGGATGAACTTCAGGACAGCCGGTACGATACCGCGCACGGTTTGCTGATACACAGCTTTCAGGAAGAACTGGTGGTCGACAGCCGTCCTGCCGGCAAAGGCTGGCTGAAGAGATTCGAAAACTGGCTATCAAGACGCTTTTGAATAACTGTTCATGGAGGAACGAATCATGATGGAGCAAAAACACAAGTTCAACTTTGCCGATGACTTCATCGGCTACGCCAACATCAAGGTTGTGGGTGTCGGCGGCGGCGGCGGGAATGCCGTCAATCGAATGATCGAGTCCGGTCTGCGCGGTGTGGAGTTCATCTGCGTGAATACCGACGCGCAGGTGCTGGATCAGTCACTGGCCGACACCAGGATCCAGATCGGCAAGGAGGTAACGGGAGGTCTCGGAGCCGGAGCCGAACCGGGGGTCGGACAGCGAGCCATGGAAGAAAGTCGTCGCGAGGTGGCCGAAGCGATCGGCAATCCCAACATGGTGTTCATCACCGCCGGCATGGGTGGCGGTACCGGAACCGGCGGCGCACCGGTGCTGGCCGAAATCGCCAAAGCGGCCGGCGCCCTCACGGTGGCTATTGTGACACGGCCGTTCCGTTTCGAGGGGAACAAGCGAATCCAGCGAGCCAACCAGGGACTCGAAGAACTCAAAGCCAAAGTGGATACGCTGATCACCATCCCCAACGAACGACTGCTTCAGATTGTCGACAAACGGACCAAGCTGACCGAAGCCTTCGCCATTGCCGACGAGATTCTTCATCAGGCAACCAAGGGAATATCCGATCTGATCACCATCCCCGGCCTGATCAATTGTGACTTCGCCGATGTCCGTACCGTGATGTCGGAAATGGGCAACGCTCTCATGGGCACCGGGTTCGGCACCGGTGATGAAAAGGCCACCGATGCGGCGCGTCAGGCGATCTCCTCGCCGCTTCTTGAAGATATCGAAATCAGCGGCGCCAAAGGTGTTCTGATCAATGTTACCGGCGGTCAGGATATGACGTTGTTCGATGTCAACACGGCTACCTCTTTGATCTATGAAGAAGCCGGCAGCGATGCCAATATAATCTTCGGCGCGGTGATTGATCCTGAAATGGAAAACCAGATGCGGGTGACAGTGATCGCCACCGGTATCGGCGACCGGGAAGCACGACAGACTGTTGTGGAAAAAGCAAAACCTGAGGTTCGCCCCGAAAGTCCCGGAAAGCCGATATCGCTTTTCCCGGAAAATTCCGTGGTCCTGCCGCAATCTCGCCCGGCCGCGAACGCTGTCAATCCGGGTGCGGCTTTGACCGGTGAGTCCGAACCGATCCCGGCGTTCAGCGAAAATCCGCGCATGTCGGGAGGCAACGGCGGCAAAAGTATTGTTCGCAACAGGGTTCCGATGTTTTCCGAGGATGATCTGACCATCCCGGCTTATATCAGGAGAATCGATGAAAGCAACTGACTGACCGGCCAGCAGACTACAACAGATAATTCAAAACATGGTGGAGTTGTCCTCGGCTGATAACTCCGCGTGATACTTGGTTCCTCCACTTGAGCGTCGTCGGACTTACCCATCCGGCGACGCTTGTTTTTTTTGCTTCTGAGACCGGTCTGATTTGATCGGTGCTCCCCACAAGGTATGGGAATATCCCGATACTTTTTTATCAAATCGTCCGGGAATAATCGATATGAGCAAGCTTAAGGGTGTAAAATTGAGCGAATAATAAAAATATCTGTATGGCACGGAGACTGCTTAATACCGTTTTGAATACTGGTCAGCCAATGCAAGGCTGTTTTGAAAGGAGGACACCATGAGCCTCAGCCTTAATTCAGGCCTGGCGGCATTGGGCGTGAACCTGAAACTGAATGACAGCTATGGAAAGCTGTACAGAAGCATGGAGCGGCTGGCTTCGGGGCAGAGGATCAACCGCGCATCGGATGATCCGGCCGGGCTGGTTATCTCGGAACAGTTCCGGGCACAGATTGCGTCGTTGAATCAGGAGATTGACAATACGACGCACCTGATAAACAAATACGAGACCGCTTCTTCGACTGTCATGGAGATGCGCGACCAGCTTACCGAGTTGCGGAGCCTGGCGGTCAGTGCGGCCAACGAAGGGTTCAACGATGAGACCGCGCAGGCGGCGCTGGATCAGGCGGCCGGCTACATCGTGGCGACCTACAACCGTACCGCCGACACCGCCGTTTACAACGGGGCGAAATTGTTCGACGGTTCCGAGGGCTCGCTGGCCGAGGTAAGCGAATTGATCGGTGTCGATCTGTCAACGCCGGAAGCGGCCGCGGCATCGGTAGAGGTTATAGACGAAGCTATCGCCGAGATCGATGCCGTCCAGATTGATCTGGGGGCGACTCAGAAAAACGAGCTGGAGTCGCGTCGTTCCTCTCTTGAGGTTACCGCGCAGAATCTGCAGGCAGCGGAATCGGTGCATCGTGATGTCGACTACGCCTACGAGGTTGCCAACATGGTGGGCGAAATGATCAAAGTCCAGGCTTCGCTGGCGCTTATGTCGCACACCAATATACAGGGGAACTCGGTGCTCAGCCTGTTGGGACAAAAGTAAAAGGGAAAATCCCCTCTCCCCTGGCTATTGGATAGCCTGTGGAAGACCGCTGGGTTTTGTCCGACTCAGCGGTCGTTTTTTTTGTCGGTCGCAACCGGGGGGATTGCCGGGTGAAGGTCAGGCGATTTTCATGTTGTCTATCAGACGGACGCCGTGAACATGAACGGCCAGCGAGCAGACGGTTCCCCTGACAACTTTCGACACCGGTTTCAGGGTGGTCGTATCGGTCAGGGCGATGTAATCGATCCTGGCAGAGGGACAGGTGGCTTTGATTACCGCCCGCATCTCGGTTATGATTTTCTTCGGCACGGTCACGCCGCTATTCGCCATCTCTCTGGCGGTGCGCAGTGCATAGATAAGACAGCGCGCTTCTTTTCGGGCTTCCCCGGACAGATATTTATTACGCGATGACATCGCCAGGCCGTCTTTCTCACGGACAGTCGGCGCGATTATGAACCTGATCGGCCAGCCGAGATCACGTGTCATCTGTTTCAATACACAGGCCTGCTGAAAATCCTTCATGCCGAAAACAGCCAGATCGGGACGGGTGATGTTAAACAGTTTGGCTACTACAGTTGTCACACCGCGAAAATGGGTCGGACGGGACTTGCCTTCAAGAGTCCCGGTCAGCTTTTCAACAGTCACATAGGTCTGAAAATCATCCGGATAGATCTCGTCGGCTTTCGGGATAAAAACAATATCCCCTTTCGCTTCTCTTATCTTTCTGATATCTCCCTTTTCGTCACGAGGATATTTGTCAAGATCTTCATGCGGTGCGAACTGGGTCGGGTTGACGAAAATCGTGGTAATCACACAGTCGGCGTTCTTTTGGGCGCGTTTGATCAATGACAGATGACCCCGGTGCAGGAAACCCATGGTCGGGACCAGTCCGATGGTCTGGCCGTCAGCGGCCAGACGGCGCGAAACCTGCTGCATTTTTCTTATCGAGCGGATTATCTGCATGGTAGGAAGATAGGCAGTGTCGTCAGGATAGCAAGCGAGGATTAAATCAATCGGATGGTTCAATCCGTTCGTTGACCGGTTCATCCTCGAAGAACAGCGGAGACTCGGCGGTCAGATCGTAGTTGTCTTTCAGTTTGCGTATGACGATATAGGCACGGGCCTGACCGGAAGCGATGATGGCGAGGAAATAGCCGATTATAGAGGCAAAGATCAAAAACAACATCAGGGCCATCAGGTACCCGACCGCTTCTTCACCGCCGCCTCGGGACCAGCGTTCAAGTGATATTCCGAAGTCGATGCCCGGGAAGATATTGAACGTCTCACGCACGGTATCCGATGAAACCGGCAGATGGGCCAGACCGTTTCTGATCAGGTCGCTGGTTTGTCGTCCACCGCCGAGACCGCCGGCCCAGCCGATAAACTGCACCGAACGGTAACAGAAATAAGCATAGACAAAACTGCACAGCTTAGCCGCGACAATCGTGTAAGCAGTATAGGCCAGCCATCTAACCGGCTGGCGGATCAGTGTGGAGAAAGTTTCAAGGATAGCTGTGAAGGTTTCACCGATCCGGTCAGCCGCCAGCACCGCCGGAGTGAGAATCCATGAGGCCTGAAACACCGCGATAATGAAGACGGTGAGAATAGCGATTATGAAGTTCGGTATGGCAAAAAACAAGGCGTAAAGCCATTCGCCCAGGACCGGCAGCCGGGTCAAGAGTCCGAACAGGAAGAACAGAAAAACTATGAATGCCACGAACAGGATTATCGCCAGTTCGGTAAGAAACAGTTGCGGAAGTCGACTGACAGCGAAACGTATTGCCTGACGGGTGTGCATGAACCGGTTACCTCGAGCCTCTTCAATGTCAAAAACAGCTACCGCGGTGAAACCCATCATGACGGAAAGCAACGCGAAAAACAGGCCGGCGGCGTACAACCCCCATTGGATGCCGTTGGTAAAGTCGAACACCTGGAACGGGAAAAAACCCTGAGTGGAGAAAACAAACCCGGGACCGTGTCCCGCTATCGCCAGAGCCAGGTAAGTAAACAGGTCATAACAAACGACGCCAAGACACAAGGCCAGCGTCATTACCAGTATTTTTTTGGCCGAGAGGGCGCCGGCGGGCGCCCGGATGATGTCTCTGAAATCGAACCGGTACGATCGTTCCATATTATTGTCAATCTTGACCCGTCGGGGATTCAAGTCAAGCATTATTC
This sequence comes from Candidatus Zixiibacteriota bacterium, assembly GCA_024278515.1. GTDB lineage: Bacteria > Zixibacteria > MSB-5A5 > GN15 > FEB-12 > JAJRTA01. The sequence continues at coordinate 22,354 of JAJRTA010000050.1, read as the reverse complement.
ATTATAGTTACAGTTTGATCATTTCGAACCATGTCGTCTGGGAAGCAGATCGGTCAGGTAGCGTTGAAATCCCAGGGTTGAAACCAGTCCGAGGAAAGTTCCGAACACGATCAGGGCCGACCCGAAAAGAGCAAGATACATCCAGAAATGAGAGCTCTGCTCCACAAGGGGCCAGGTGAATCGTCTGAATAAATAAGCCGCCAGGTACACAAAAAGGCCGCCGAGAATCAGTTTAACCAGAGTGACAACGAACTGCCGTTGATCTCCGGACGGCCATTTGGTGATGATATAACTCATCAAACCGACACCGAACCCGACATGCGCCACCGAAGTCGCCGCCGAGATTCCGGCATATCCGAACCATTGCGGCAACAGGGCGGTGCCGACAAGTTTGACGAATAAAAACAGGGTGGCCGACCAGAGCACCGGGCGGGTCCAGTTTCTCGCGTAACAGGCGCGAATCGATGTCGATATTATCAGCAATCCGATCACCGAGGGCACAAGTGTACGGAGGATCAATGCCGTCATCTCGGTCGAGCGTTCATTAAAAGCGCCGCGCTGATAAATAATATGAACAAGCGACTCCGCGTTGGTGTAGGCGAACACAGCCAGCGGGATGGCAAAAAGAAGCGCCGCGGTTATCGCTTTACGGTAAGCAACCGAGAATGATTCTATATTGTCGTCATCCTGTTTGCTTGAGAGAACCGGGAAAATAACCGCACCAATCGCGAAACCGACAACCGATTCCGGTAACTGGGTCAGGATTTGTCCGTAATTGAGAGCTGATACGATACCTTCGCCGAGCCGGGGAGCAAAATACCTGTCTATGAGAAAATACGACCGGTTGATCAGCTCGATCAGAATCAAAGCCGAGGCGACAGTCACGAACAGTGGAGATTCCTTGTCGAGAATCCTTGCCTTGAAATTTCGAATCGGATGCGAAGGAAGCAATCGCACCAGTAAATATAGATTCTGAACTATCATGCCGCCGACCAGGCCGACTGCGATCGCTCCCACCGATAGCTGTTCGTGAAGCAACAGGATTGCCGAGATGGCGAAGATATTGAACAGGCTCAGTCCGGACGCGGGGTAGGTGTATATTTTCCGGACATTGAGCAAAGCTCGCATCATAGCCTCAGTGACGGAAAGGATCACCGTCGCGGCGGTCAGTCGGCAGTAGAAAATAATCATTTCATACTGGGAATCGGTCCAGCCCGTATCCCAGAGATTAATGGCATAACCCGCGACAAGTACGATAGCCACCGTAATCGAAAGGCCGGTCAGAATCGTGATGTTTATGGCCGACCAGCTTGAATACCAGAACTCCGGTGAGTCGGAGGAGTCTGCTTCCTCAACTTTTCGTGTAAAATACGGGACAAACTGGTAATAACAGGCGTATCCGAGCACACCCGAGGCCAGCGCCGGCAACATCACCCCGATCAGGTACAAATCGTACTCCACGCTGGTGCCGAAGTTTTGAGCGATCACAATCCCACGCACGAAACCGAGGAGTTTCGATATGAAAACAACCGACGCCACCGTGTAGATCGATGTTCGCAGGCGGGGAGACATAGTTATCTCCCGCGCAGGAATCTTTTGATGGACGAAGTGATGATCCTCGAGGGACGTTGACCGTTAACCATGGGTGAAACTTTGCGGACGCGTGGAAGTCGTTTGAGTGCGCGGAGTACTTTTGCCGTATCGAGACCGACCAGGCGGTTACCCCGTCCCACGGTTTCCACCCATTCGGTTTCGTCGCGGAGTGTCAGGACCGGTGTCCCCATAAACAACGCCTCTTTCTGCAGTCCGCCCGAGTCGGTGAGAACAGCCCCGGCATGCGTGGCGGCGCTCAGGGTGTCGAGATACCCGAGCGGTTCGGAGATAACCAGGTGGTCGATTTTACACAGGCGGGACATCAGCCGGTGTTGTTTCAGTCTGTTCAGTGTACGCGGATGAACCGGAAACAGAACCGGCCATGTAAGCGATTCGATCAGCTCCACCAACTGCTTCAGGTTTTCTGATGAATCCACATTGGCGGCCCGATGAGCGGTAAGAAGCAGGAACCGCCCCGGCGAAAGATCATGCTTTTTCAACGTTGTAAGGTTAGACTTAATTTTACTGTGTGAATCGTACAGCAACTCATACATCAGGTCGCCGGAATTGATCAGCGTTTGCCGGATACCTTCTTTTTTCAGGTTGGTCATCGATGCCCGGGTAGGGCAAAACAACAGTTGCGAAACATGGTCGGTAAGGCGGCGGTTGATTTCTTCGGGCATATCGTCCACAAAAGATCGCATCCCGGCCTCGACATGCCCCACCGGTATCGACAGCTTGGCGGCCGCCAGAGCGCCCGCCAGAGTGCTGTTGGTGTCACCGTAGACGATCACGAAATCGGAACGCTTCTTCATAAGTATCTTTTCGATAGCACTCAACATCCGTCCGGTCATTGCGCCGTGGGTGCCGCCCCGGATAGCAAGGTTGATACCGGGCTTCGGGAGGCGCAACTGCCGAAAGAACAGTTGCGACATGTTATCATCATAATGCTGGCCGGTATGTATGATAATATGCCGGAAACGTCCGGCTAAGGCGCGCGCCAGGGGGGCAAGTTTGACGAACTGCGGACGAGCGCCGACAATCGAAATAACAACAGGTTTTTTCATACCGTTACAACATAGACCGGTTATCAGCCCAACTCAAGTTTAATCCGATGGGTCTGTTCGAAATGGATCGGGAAGTTTTTTTGATATCAGTTTATTCCAGCAAAGCCTGTGTTTTTTCCCTGACCGCTGGTTCGACCTCTTCCCGCTCGAATTTACGGCCATAAATAAACTGCGTCCAGGTCACACGAATTGAATTGAAGGACAGAAAAGCAGCCGGCAGAATAATCAGCAGGATCAGCGTTCCAAAGACCAGCCCATAGGCTACAGCCACGGCCATCGGTATCAGGAACTGCGCCTGTCGACTGGTTTCGAGGATCAGGGGAGCCAGCCCCAGCGCGGTAGTGAATGTTGTCAGCAGGATAGGTCTCAGGCGAGCCACTCCGGCTGAATGAACAGCCTCGAAAACTTTCTTCCCCTCACGCAGGTAGCGGTTTATCTGATCCACAAGGATTATTGCATCATTGATGATAATGCCGGACAAAGCGAGAATCCCTATAATCGACAGCATATTGACCTGAATGCCCTGTATGCCGTGTCCCCAGACAGCACCGAGTATTCCTATCGGGATCAGTGAGAAAACGATCCCGGCCTGAGCGTATGATCGAAACACCAGCACTACCAGCACAAACATACCCAGCAGCGCGATGGGGAAAGTACGACGCATCGAACGAAGCATCTTCCCCTGATCGCGGGACTGACCCTCGAAGGAGGCTGTGACTCCGTGTACCTGAGCAAGAATGGGCGGAAGCACCTCATCCTCGATCCGGGCGAGAATAGGTGGAAGGTCGGCCTCGACATCTACCGGGTTGGCTTCGATTTTAATTTCACGTTTCCGATCGACATGATTGATAGTGGTGATACCACGCTTGATACTGTACGAGGCCAGCTCACTGAAAGGATAGAAATCGCCGTTACCTGCCATGATTCGCATTTTGTCAATCTGGCCCAGAGACAGGCGATCTTCGGGACGGTATCGCACCCATACCCTGATCTCATCGCGCCCTCTTTGGATGCGCTGGATTTCCTGTCCGAAATAACCCTGCCGCACCTGTCCGACAACATCCTGCAACGTGAGGCCCAGTGTGTACGCTTTAGGTTTGAGCTTGATGTCGATTTCCCGACGACCTTCCTGATCGGAGTCGGTTATATCTTTAAGCTCACTGGACTCCTTAAGACGCGCGACCAGCAGATCACGCGCCTTGTCCAGTTGTTCGAAATCATTACCGCGCAGACTGAGCGAAATCGGCTTGCCGAAATGACCGGCGCTGCCATAAGTGATATTCTCTACTTCGGCCAGAGGACCTACCGCATCACGGATGCGATTCGCAATCTCGTAGCTGGGCATGTCACGCCGCTCGGCATCGAGAAGCTGGCAGGTCAGCCGTCCGGCATGACCACCGGTTTCGCCCATATCGTTCGACCCGATCTCACGTTTGATGCCGGTGATGACATCGGCCGAATCTTCGCGCTCGGATTTGATCTGTTCGTTGACCTGCCAGGCGATTCTTTCTATATGACTGAGCAATGAATCGGTGTCCTGTTCCTGACGGCCCGCCACCAGGGATACGTTTATCGGGACAGTGTCACGATCCACGAACGGAAAGATTGTGACACCGATCAGCCCGCCGCGAATCAATCCGTATGTTATCATCACCAGCGCGATCGGGGTCACGATTGTAATCCACTTGTATGTGAGCGCTTTGTGCAAAAGGGGAGCGTAAACATTATGAGTAAGCCGGTGAACGGTTTTCTCGATTTTGCGACGGACATTCGGAACCGCTTTCTTCGCATCGAGTCCGCGCGAGTGCGCCAGGTGTGTCGGCAGAATGAAAAACGCCTCGACCAACGAAAACAAAAGCGAAGCTATTACTACAAGCGCCATTTGCCAGATGAATTTACCGAGCATTCCGTCGAGGAAAAAGTAGGGGATAAACACGATTACGGTGGTCAGTATCGAAGTTGTGACCGGTGCGATTACTTCCATTGTTCCGTCGATAGCTGCTTTGGCCGCCGAGGAGCCGCGCTCATAATGTGAGTAGATATTCTCGGCCACTACGATAGCATCGTCGACGAGAATGCCAACCACGATAATCATGCCGAAAAGTGATATGACATTTATCGTTATCCCCCAGAAACCGGCGATAATCAGCATCCCGGCGAATGAGAACGGTATCCCGATCGATACCCAGAACGAAAGTCGCAATTTGAGAAAGAAGCCCAGAGATGTGATTACCAGCAACAGGCCGATGAAACCGTTCTTGACCAGCAGTTCTATACGCTGTCGCAACGGGATGGTGCGGTCATCCCAGACAACCGCCTTCAGATTGTCATGACTCTCGTTTAATCGTGCAACATAGGCGTATGTACTGTCGGCAATCGCGATAATATCTTCTTCTTCCGTCTGATCGATGTTAAGGATGACAGCCGTTTTACCGTTGAAGTACCGTTTGTCCGGAATATCTTCCCATTGTTCTTTCACCGTTGCGATATCCCCGAGGTAAACGATGCTTCCCCCGGTGTTCCCGCGTATCGGCAGGTCATAAAGTTCATCCGTCCGGTAGACTCGTCCCCAGGCGCGGATCAGGATCTCTTCGTCGAAGGTCTCGAATTTTCCGCCGGAGATGTTCAGGTTGGCCCGCCGGACGGCTGACGCTATTTCATCGAAACTGATTCCGTATTTTCTGCGGTCGGCCTCGGATATTTCTATTGAGAATTCGAGGTCGGGTAACCCCTCGAATGTTACCTGCGAAATACCCTCCATCGCAATGAGATCATCTCTCACCTGTTCTGCGATATACTTCAGGTTGTAAAGATCGGTTGACCCGTAGATTATTACCGACAACGACCGTGTCCTGAACTTCTGTTCAAATATAACCGGTTTCTCGGCATCGACCGGGAAAGAGTTGATGCGGTCGACCGCGTTCTTTACGTCGGTCAGCACTTTGTCAAGCTCGGCGTCGCGGGTTATCTCCACGCTTACCGTGGCGAAGTTCTCACGTGAGATCGAAGTGACCCGCTCCACACCCTGAAGACCGTCGAGGTTCTCCTCGATTTTGAGAACCACTCCTTCAGCCACCTCGTCGGGTGAAGCGCCGGGGTAGGCGACCTGTATAGTGATAACACTGGGCTTGATTTCGGGAAAAAACGAGTAGCGTAACTGGGTAAGCGAAATCAGGCCGAAACCGATGATCGTAAACAACAGCACATGGGTCCAGACAGGATACCTGATGAAATAGCTTATTACCCGTCGCATCAGTCGCCCTGTTCAGTTCGTGTAATTTGCGGTGATACCGGCATTCCTTCCACTACACCCTTCAACGCCTCGATAACAACCGTGTCGCGATCCTCGAGGCCGCCTGAGACTATGGCTGTCTCCTCGGTCCATCTGGCCACATTGATCGAACTTCTTATCAGGTTTCCACCGGTCACTTTGTATACAAAGCGTTCGTCATAGACGGCGGCGCGGGGAAGGGTCATGCTGTTTTCTATCACCCGACCGGGGATTGAAGCGTTCAGGAACATACTATTAAGCAACGGAGCGGAGCCGTCATGGTTTACTGCTATATACAGGTCGATTGTCTGGGTTCTGGTGTCCACATTAGTGCCGACGCGAGTGATAACGCCATGCCACTGCTGAGCGGTTTCACCTGAAGTAAGTGTCACGGTTGCCTGCGGATCGATCCACTGAAGATCGGAGGCGGGCAGAGAAATCCGAACTTCCTGCCGCTCAAGGCTGATAATGCTTCCAAGCAGACTTCCGACCCGGGCGGTCGCGCCCACGCGCAACCCAACTTCCAGAATCGAGCCGTCAAACGGTGCTGTGATTTTATGCTTTTCGAGGATGATTTCCAAATCCCGAACATTAAAGTACAATTTGTATACGTTGAGACGAGCAAGTAAAAGTTTCAACCGTTCATCAGAGGTTGGGGGAAGCTCCGGCGTGTTGTGATCGAAATCACAGCGCGAAAAAAAATCCTGCCAGATCGGCCACTCATCCGCGAAATCTGTTCTGATTTCGGGAAGGGCGCTGGCTAACGAGGAAAGCAGATCGCTTCTGGCGCTGTTGACCCGCAACCGGGCCTGGCGATCATCGATTCTGACCAACACATCTCCTTTGCGGAAAGATTGCGCCGGCAGAAACTCAACATCACCGGGTAACAGCTCACCGGACACATCGGCATAAAGCTCCAGAGGACGGGCGCTGACCACTCGTCCATAGGCTGTAATCTCAGTGGCTACATCTGAAAGAGTTACTTCAGTAGCTTTTACTATCTTTGGTGTTACTGTTTCCTTGCGAGGCGGCGTATCGGATTTGAGCCTTAGGAGAACCAGCATGGCCGCAAGGCCAAGACCAAGAATAACGGCCGGAAGAAGAAACCGGGTTATCTTTTTCACTGGCTGACCTCATGGTTCTGGTTATAACCGGGTCGAAACGTTATTCGATTCGTGCGGGAAAAGGTCATCTTATATTGGCCCCTGTTCAAATTGTTAATTGTCTGATTTAGTACTTTGCGGCATTTTTCGATCTGTCCATCGGTCAGTCCGGTAAGGGCTTCTTCGTGGATGGCCTGCTCCATCGGCTCCAGCCGACGGCAGGCGGCGCGACCCCGGGTAGTCAGGTAGATAGTTTTATGGCGACGATCGTTATAGTTATTCACCCGTACGATGAGTATTTTCTTTTCAAATATGGTCAGAATACGGGTTGTCCTCGTTTTGTCACAACCTGAGATGTTGGTTATTTCATGCTGACACAGTTCATCCTGCAGCCTTAGTTTCATCAGAGTGATAAACTGGTCGGTGATGATGTCGGTTCCTGATTCAGCCGGATTATCGCTCAGTTTCATCTTGAAAGCGTGAGCTGTCATCCCGGGCGGGCGAGGAAGTGGTGGAATCAGAATGCTGTTTGTTTCAGTCATAAGCAGGTTTCTTAAATACGGAAAAAAAGTTGCAAATACAACTATATTCCAGCTTATCACGTCCTTCATAATGTCGGGATGCCCGGCTCAGCGAACCGTTTATCCCTAAAATTAAAGGGGTTTTGGTCGATAAATGGACTATGATGTCTGCTTGCAGTTTACATGTGGATGACAGGCGGAGCCGGTGCGTAAAATAGCAGGCGATTGATTCAGCCTCTACGTGCCTGAGCAAAATGGAGGGTCCAAGACAATGACAGAATTAATAAACGACCATCGAAACACCTGTCCCTTAATTGTCGATTCGGACAAAGCCATTTCTGACAGGGTGCCGGCATGATTTCTCTGAACGGGACCAGCAGAATTGTGAAAGGCGGGGCTGTTTTTTTTGCCCTGTTGTTGGCAGGCGAAGCGGCCATATCGGCGGGTCGGCCCAGGTTCAAGACCTACGGTTTTTTTGACATGGAAGTGCAGGCCTCTTTTGATCGGGAGGATTCGGATCCATGGACGTTCAACCAGCATCATTTGAACTTTATAGCCATATACCCGCTGTCTCATAATTATCGAATCTTCAGTGAGGTTGAATATGAACACGGCCCCACCTTGAGTCGCAACGAGTCAAGCGGCAAGATCTACCTCGCTAAGGGATTTCTCGAATACAAGCATTCCGATGCCCTTCGTTTACGGATGGGCAAGTTTCTGTCTCCTTTTGGCATCTATAATGAACGTCACGATGCTACCCCGACTTTTATTTTCACCAAACTGCCCTACTCGGTATACGGCAAGCACCCTCTGGCAAGTGGATATAAAGATCGATTATTCTCAAAGTTTACAACCGGGGTGCAGTTGGTCGGAAATATCTATCCCGGTTCGTGGGAGTTGCGGTATCAACTGTACGCCGGCAACGGACGGGGCGCGGCGCCGGGCGGCTCCGACGACAACTCCAACAAGGGACTGGGGGGGCGTCTGGTGATAACTCCTCCGGGCGGTCGTTTGCGCCTTGGAGCGTCTTTTTACGCCGACAAGCATGGGCTGGATTATGGTACTTTGCAACGTTCCCTTGGTCTGGACGCCGAGTTCGATGCCGGTAATTATCACATGGAGTTTGAACTCCTGAGACATCATGCGGAACAGCTCGACAGTCTGAATCGACCCAACGGCAGGTACAAAGTACACCTTGGTTATTATCTGCTGGGCGCCTATACCTTCCTTGAAAAAATTACGCCGTTTTTCCGTTATGATTATATCGATCATGATACTGACGAGCCGGGCGCGGCTGAAATCATCGGGATAGTCGGCCTTAACATTTCATTAACGACCCGGGTTTATCTGAAAAACGAAATACACTTCATCCGGGCAACCAAATCACTGAGCGGGGCCAGTAAGACAACAGACCGTTATGGTATGTACGTCGGCTCGATCGCCGCGGCATTCTGATGGTATAATATGATACTGCAGACAGCGAAAAAGACGGTTCGAACTTTATTGCCGGGTGTTCTCCTGCTTGTTCTGAGCGGATCCATGGTTCTGGCTAAGACGGCCGTAGTAGTACATTGTGACAATCCGATTGACGACATCAGCCTGGGAGAACTGAAACGAGTGTATCTGGGCAAGTCTACTTCCTTTGTAACGGGCAGACCGATCGTACTGGCCGAAAACAACCCGCTGGCGGCTGTTTTCTACGAGAATGTTGCGGAAATGTCACTGAAGCGTTTCAGAAAGTACTGGATGAAGGTCGTTTTTGAGGGACAATATGCCACCCCTCCGGTAGTATTCGAACATTCATCGGATTTGAAGGAATTCGTCGGAAGACAAGAGTTCGCGATCGGATTTCTCGACTTTGCCGATGTCGACAGCACGGTCAAGGTACTGACCATAGATGGTATATCGCCTGAATCTCCGGAGTATCCTTTGAAGGATGAGGCAGAAGAGGAAGTCGATAAGGAGTAAGCGGGTGATACTTCTTGACAAGGTAAGAGATCTGTCTATCCGTACCCGGATCATTGTCAGCAGCAGTTTAACGCTGGTTCTGATCACTCTGTTCGTAATCTGGTATTACCCGGCGCAGGAAAAAGATCGGATAATTGCGACCATGCATAATCATGATCACAAGTTTGCGGAAATGCTTGCTCTCGGGTGCGGTCAGGGGATGGCGATTGGAGATTTCAGCCTTGTTGCTGAGGCTATGGACTGGGCCAAAATGGACAGCAACCTGGCCTGCATTTTAATATATGATGAAAATGGTGAGCTGTTGACTTCGTACAATCCGGACAGTCTGCAATTCGATACCGACGCGGAAATAGACGGCACTGATTGCCTTGTGAATCTGGGGGAGCAGGCGTTGCACTTGACATCAACTCCCATAACCTACCATCTTCAGAGCTATGGGACTCTGGTGATGGCCACCTCTTTGGAAAGCGTACAGGCCGGTATTCGGGAGAACCGACGTACTACCCTGATAATCAGTTTGATCGTACTTTTGCTGGGGATCGCAATCTCGCTGTTATTCGGTCACATGATTACCAAACCGATCGTGCAATTGAAGGAAGCGGCGGAAGCAGTAGCCGGGGGAGACACGGATGTTTCGGTAGTGGTGAACAGCAGGGACGAAGTCGGCGTGCTGGCCGGAGTCTTCAACGAGATGGTCGGCAATGTTCGTGGAGCGATGGTAGCGATACGGGAAAAAGAGCAGAAATATCGATCAATTTTTGAAACGGCTCCGAACCTTATCATTAGTGTCGACATATCCGGAGTAATTATCGAATGTAATCTGCGGGCGCAGGAAGTGCTGGGTTTTCTCCCGGGTGACCTGATCGGAAAGTCTATCGAGAGCCTGATGCACCCTGACTGCATCCGGGAAGGGCGTCGCGGAATGAGACGGGTTATTGAGAAAGGATGTGAATTCAACAAGGAATACCGGATGCTGAGAAGCGACGGCGCCATCATCGATGTATCCATCAATTCTTCTGTTGTCGCTGATGATGACGGTAAGATTACAGGCGCAATTCATATCATCGACGACATCACACAACGGAAAAAGGCGTCCGAAGAAGCGCGGGTTTTGGCTGAACGTCTGGAAAAAGCCGAGCGGATGGAATCGCTGGGAATGCTGGCCGGGGGGGTCGCTCATGATCTCAACAACATGCTGGGTCCGCTGGTGGCCTACCCTGACATGATACTGGAAGACCTGCCGGCGGACAGCCCGATTCGAAACATTGTTGCAATTATGGGGAAAGCGGCCAATCGAGCAGCTACCGTCATTCAGGATCTTCTGACTCTGGCGCGGCGGGGTCGATACGAAATGGAATTAGTTGACCTGTCGGACGTGGTGACTACTTTTCTGAACTCGCCTGCTTTCCTGTCGATTCGTGACAATAATTCGGCGGTAAAAGTGGAGATCGATCTTGATCCAGAGGCGAAAATAACAGGGTCGGCCGCACATCTGGAAAAAGTCATTATGAATCTGGTTGTGAACGCCTGCGATGCCATGCCTGAAGGCGGAACATTGCAGATAAGCGTTGGCCGGGCTACGGACCGACAGCTTGCAGAAGCGTATAAAAGGATGCCCCCCGGAGAATATATTGTTCTGAGTGTCAGCGATACCGGTACCGGTATAGACCCGAAAGATCTGGACAAGATATTCGAGCCGTACTATTCAAAGAAAAAGATGGGGAAATCCGGTTCCGGCCTCGGTCTTTCCGTCGTTTACGGCATTGTCAAAGATCACCATGGATACTACGATGTGTTTTCAGAAGTGGGTGTGGGCACTCGTTTTGTTCTTTATTTCCCGGCTACCGACAGGAAGGAACAATCCGACAGCCGATCGATGGATAGTTTTGAGGGACACGAAAGGATCCTGGTCGTAGATGATGTTGAGGAACAACGGGGGGCGGCTTCTACTATTTTGAAACGGTTCGGCTACGAGGTGGCGTGTGTGTCGGGTGGACGGGAAGCGCTTGAATACCTGAAAGAAAAGCCGGTCGATCTGGTCGTTCTGGATATGATTATGGAGGATGGTTTCGACGGGCTGGACACTTTCAAAGCGGCTCGACAAATCTGTCCTGACTTGAAAGTAGTCATTGTCAGCGGATACTCTCCCACCGAACGTGTAGAGCTGATGCGGGCGATGGGAGCCGGCCCGTATGTTCGCAAACCTTTCTCTCGCGAAGCTCTCGGACGGGCTGTTCGTCAGGAACTGGACCGAGAAATAGATAAGCAAAAAGCAGAATCAAGTGGTCCGTCAGTTTCTTCTGCACATCCTGCAGTCACCAGCCAGGTCATTTCTTGTCAATAACCGTTGTCAGGTTCCTTGATTATGTAAAGGGGCCAAGATTTCAATTTACTTCAGGAGATCGTTTGATTATCATTGCCGCTTGTTGACGGGTAGAAACGGTGATTTCAGATCAGCAGAGAAAGTGATATATGTCGGACAACGAAGCTAAATCATCATCCAATTTCATCAAGACCATTATCGCAGGCGATGTTGCCGCCGGTAAGAACGACAGCCGTGTTCATACCCGTTTCCCGCCGGAGCCGAACGGATACCTGCATATCGGTCACGCCAAGGCTATCTGGATAAATTTCAGCATGGCTGCCGAATTCAACGGTCTCTGTAATCTGCGCTTCGATGACACCAATCCGGTGAAAGAGGAAGTCCATTTTATCGAATCGATCATGGAAGATATCCGGTGGATGGGGTTCGACTGGGACGACCGGCTTTTCTATGCCTCTGATTATTTCCCCCGGCTGTATGATTTTGCCGTGCAGTTGATCAAAATGGGCAAGGCCTATGTGTGTGATCTCAACGCCGAGGAAATCCGCACCTACCGTGGTACCCTGACCGAGCCGGGTAAAAACTCTCCCTATCGGGATCGCTCGGTCGAAGAGAACCTGGAACTCTTTGAGCGGATGAAAGCGGGAGAGTTTCCCGACGGATCCCGAACCCTGAGGGCCAAAATTGATATGGCTTCCGGCAACCTGAATATGCGCGATCCTGTTATCTACCGGATAATGCACGCTACTCATCATCGTACCGGTGATGAATGGTGTATCTATCCCATGTACGACTTCACGCACTGCCTGTCCGATTCAATCGAAGGAATCACCCACTCTCTCTGTTCGCTGGAGTTCGAGGATCATCGCCCGCTTTATGACTGGTTTCTTGATCAGCTCGGAGTGTTCCATCCCCGGCAGATCGAGTTCGCGCGCCTGAATCTCAGCTATACGGTACTCAGCAAGAGGAAACTGCTTAAGCTGGTGGATGAAGGCTATGTCACCGGCTGGGATGATCCCCGTCTTTATACGCTTGCGGCTCTTCGGCGTCGGGGGTACACTCCCCGGGCAATCCGCACTTTTCTGGAACGGGTGGGTGTGTCCAAACGGGAGAGTGTCGTGGCTATGGCGGATCTCGAGTTTGCCGTCCGCGAGGATCTCAACAAACACGCGCCTCGGCTGATGGCGGTGGTGAAACCGCTCAAGGTAGTGCTGGAAAACTATCCGGAGGGACAGACCGAAGAGCTGGATGCGATCAACAACCCTGAAGATGAATCTGCCGGTACACGCAAAGTGCCGTTTTCAAAAGTTCTTTATATCGAGCGTGACGATTTCATGGAAGACCCGCCGAAGAAGTTTTTCCGTCTGGCCCCCGGCCGTGAGGTACGTCTGCGGTACGCCTATTTTATCACCTGCCGGGAAGTGGTTCGGGACGACGACGGCAATATAGTTGAATTGCGCTGTACTTATGATCCGGAATCGAGGGGCGGATCATCTCCGGATGGCCGCAAAGTCAAGGCGACCCTGCACTGGGTCTCAGCCGAACACGCGGTTGACGCCACCCTGCGGTTGTACGATCATTTGTTCCTCGTTGAGAATCCGCTGGCGACTAAAGAGGGAGAGGATTTCACGGTTAATCTGAATCCGAACTCGCTGGAGGTTGTGGAAGGCTGTAAGCTGGAACCGGCGGCCGGAGAATGTGTGGTCGGGACAACATACCAGTTTGAACGTCAGGGTTATTTTTGTGTCGATTCAAAAGATTCTTCCCCGGATAATCTGATATTCAACAGAACGGTCACGCTTCGTGATACCTGGGCGAAAATCGCCAAAAGTCAGCAGAAATAATCCGACGAATGTAAATATCTCTACGGTCCACGGGCTGAGCGTGAGTTTTTCCAGATCGGGAACACATACCCGATAGAGACGCGGAAATCGTTGAAGCGGGCTTTGGATAACCGCCGCGAGTAGCTGCCGCCTCCCAGGTCCGCGATATAAACGAAACTGGGCCGCACATCGGTAATGCTGACTTCCAGTGAAGTTGTGTGATGGAATCTCAGCCCGAAAGTCAACCGATATCCCGGAGTAGGTTTGAGGTCGACGTCGTAAACGTTATGGAATCTTCTGAGAGAATCAGCATCGGCGCTGCTGGTGGCTAAATCGTACAGCGCAAGCACCACGCCTCCGCCGATATATCCGGTTAAGCGATTAGTGCCGCGATAGTAGAGAGTTTCCAGCGACAGCATCGGTCCGAAGATTGTTCCATTGGGGTACCGTACATGTTTTACCGGACTCAGGCGGTAATCCATACTGGCCCTAACCAGCACCGGATGCGCAGGGCGGAACTCGTAGCGGGTGATAAAATCGACCCCCAGTTTGGCCAGACCGTTGGGAGCGGTCATGCCGACTGAAAGATGTATGGCCATTATATCAAGAGTATCCTGCTTGACCGGGTTAACAGGGTACAGGGGCAGTGAAAGCAAAGTTGTAAGGATCAATACATGCACGGGCTCTCCATAATACTCATGTAATCGTCGCTCTCTATACTATTAACGAAGCAACAGCTCAGATAGCCAAAGGAAATCTTCACTTTTTTGGACCGCTGTCCGTTCGCTGTTCGACGCCCTTTTTCACGGTTCTGAAAATGGTTTGCCCGCCAATTCACTCTTTTGCGTCACGCCGCTGTAACTTATTGGCTCTCAACGTCAGAATCTTGTTTCCGCGGTTGTGAAACCGGTTGACAAGATACTTATAAGGACTATATTACGCGCTTATTTGCGGCGACTGTGAAGGAATTCACAATTGCTGTGGCGTCCAAAATGACGCGCCAGAAGCGGAAAAACCGATGATGACACGGAGTTTATCGTGAGCAAACCGAAAGTTTTCAAAAATTTCATTAATGGTGAATGGGTCGAGTCCTCATCCGGTCAGACCTATGAAAACCGCAACCCGGCCAATACCGACGAAGTTCTCGGCCTTTTCCAAAAATCGAACGCCGATGATGTGGCCAACGCTCTGGATGCCGCATCCGAGGCATACAAGAAATGGCGGCTCATGCCTGCTCCCAAGCGAGGTGAAATCCTGTTCAGGATTGCCCAGCGTCTTCTGGACAACAAGGAGCAGTTTTCCCGGGAAATGACCAAAGAGATGGGTAAAGTCATCAAGGAAACTCGCGGCGATACGCAGGAAGCGATCGACATGACGTTTTACATGGCTGGTGAAGGCCGTCGTCTTTTCGGTATGACCACTCCGTCTGAAATGGCCAACAAGTTCAACATGACGGTGCGCCAGCCGCTGGGCGTTTGCTCGTTTATTACTCCCTGGAATTTCCCGATGGCGATCCCGTCTTGGAAAATGATGCCGGCGTTGATCTGTGGAAACACGGTGGTCATCAAACCGGCTACCGATACCCCATTGTCGGTGGTCAACCTGATTCAGGCCTGTCATGATGAAGGTATCCCGCCGGGGGTGGTCAATATGGTTACCGGTTCCGGTTCGGCGCTGGGAGATCCGATCATAAAGAACCCGAATGTCAAGGTGGTTTCTTTTACCGGTTCGACCGAAGTCGGTCGCAAAGTATCGGAGGCCTGCGCTACCGATTTCAAACATTGTTGTCTCGAAATGGGCGGCAAGAATGTGCAGATCGTAATGGACGACGCCAAACTCGATCTGGCCGTGGACGGCGCTCTCTGGGGAGCGTTCGGAACCACCGGCCAGCGTTGCACGGCCACCAGCCGGATCGTATGTCACAAGGATGTACTGGAGAAATTTACCAGTATGATCGTCGAGCGGGCCGCGAAGCTCAAAGTGGGCAACGGCCTCGATGAGTCGGTCGACATGGGCCCGGCGGTAAGCCAGAGCCAGCTTGAAACGGTTCTTAAGTATATCGAAATAGGCAGGAAAGAAGGGGCCAGGCTGCTTACCGGCGGCGAACGTCTGACCGGTGGTGATTACGACAAGGGTTACTTCCTGCAACCGACCGTATTCGGTGATGTTACCCGGTCGATGACTATCTGGAAGGAAGAGATCTTCGGCCCGGTACTTGGAATTGCCGTTTGCGGCTCCCTCGATGAGGCGATCGAAATGGCCAATGATACGCCGTATGGTCTGTCCGCTTCGATCTTCACCCAGGATGTCAACCGGGCCTATACGGCGATGCGTGATGTTTATACCGGTATCTTCTATGTCAACGCTCCGACTATCGGCGCCGAGACACACCTGCCGTTCGGCGGCACCAAGGAAACCGGCAACGGTCACCGTGAAGCAGCCACGGCCTGCCTTGATGTTTTCAGCGAGTGGAAATCGGTTTACGTCGATTTTTCCGGCAGTCTGCAACGCGCCCAGATCGATAACCAGTAAGGAAGACAGGATCCGACCATGTCAGATGCCCTCAGAGCACACGATGGAGCCTTTCGATAAGGAGATGAAAGAAGTATCCGTCGTTAAAACTGAGTGATGAATTATTTGAATGATTGGAGAATATAATGGCTAAGGCAAAGAAAATAATTATCATGGGCGCCGCCGGGCGCGATTTCCACAATTTCAACTGCCTCTATCGTGACAACAAAGAAGTAGAAGTGGTTGCTTTCACCGCGACCCAGATCCCCGACATTGAAGGACGCCGTTACCCGGCTTCACTGGCCGGTAAACTCTATCCCAAAGGCATCCCGATCTATGATGAATCGGAACTTCTGGAGCTGATTAAAAAGCATGATGTCGAAGAAGTTGTGTTTGCCTACTCCGATGTTCCATACCAGTACGTGATGGAACGGGCGGCTTTTGTTATGTCGGCCGGAGCGCGTTTTGCGGTTGAAGGCGGCCTTCCCACAATGATCAAATCGACCAAACCGGTCGTCTCAGTGTGCGCTATTCGCACCGGCTGCGGAAAATCGCAGACAACGCGCCGAGTGGCTCAGGTATTGCAGTCGTTCGGCAAGAAAGTGGTGGCGATTCGTCATCCTATGCCGTACGGTGACCTGGCCAAACAGGCCTGCCAGCGTTTCGGCGACCTGAAAGACCTCGACAAACATAAATGCACGATCGAGGAACGTGAAGAATACGAGCCGCACATTGTCAACGGTATTGTCGTATATGCCGGTGTCGATTATGAAATGATCATCCGGGAAGCGGAAAAAGAAGCTGATGTTATTTTGTGGGATGGCGGCAACAACGATATGTCGTTCTACCTGCCCGACCTGCAGATCACGGTTGTCGATCCGCATCGTCCCGGTCATGAGTTGACTTATTATCCCGGTCAGAACAACCTGCTTTTGGCTGATGTGATTGTAATCAACAAGATCGATTCGGCCGACCCGGACGGAGTCGCGGAGCTTCGACGCAATATCGCCGCTTACAATCCGGAAGCAATTGTGATCGATGCCGCCTCGCCGCTTGATGTGGAGAAGCCGGAACTGATCCGGGGTAAGAAAGTGCTGGTGGTTGAAGACGGCCCGACTCTGACTCACGGTGAGATGGAGTACGGCGCCGGGGTGGTTGCGGCCGAGAAGTTCGGCGCGGCTGAACTGGTTGACCCGCGTCCTTTCACGGTCAAGTCGATTACGGCCACCTATGAGAAATACCCCGGAATCGGCACCCTGTTGCCGGCCATGGGCTATGGCAAGCAGCAGATCAAAGACCTGGAGACAACGATCAACCGCACAAAGTGCGACGCTGTGGTGATCGCCACTCCGATTGATCTGGGTCGTCTGATCAAAATTGACAAGCCATCGGTGCGGGTCGGATACAGCCTGCAGGAGATCGGTTCCCCTGATCTGCATGATGTGCTGGATGCGTTTATGTCGAATCGACTGAAAAAGTCAGCCGGAAAAAAGAGTGCCGGAAAAGGCGCCCGGAAGAGCCAGAAGAAGAGCTCGAAAAAATAGATTGAAACCCCAAAGCGGGTCGGGAAACCCGGCCCGCTTTACTACTAAAGGTCCGACTTAACTGGAGCCATCAGAACGATGACCGGTCACAAGACGGCGGTGGTTGCCCTCGGCGGCAACGCAATTACTCATCCCGACAGGGAAGATACCATCGCCAACCAGTTCGCCAACACCCGGGCGGCGCTCGATGGAGTGGTGCAACTGGCCCGTGAAGGGTATCACCTTGTGATTACCCATGGCAACGGACCACAGGTGGGAAACGCTATCTTACGGGTGGAGCTGGCCCGCGGCCGCGCTCCGATTCTTCCTCTGGGCGTGTGTGTGGCCGACACCGAGGGGGGGATGGGGTACATGATCGAGCAGTCGCTGCAAAACCGTCTCAGGGCTGAAAATATAGACCGTCCGGTTGTCACCATTATTACTCAGATGTTGATCCATCCCGATGATCCGGCAATTAACAATCCCACCAAGTACATCGGCCAGTTCTACACCGAAGAAGAGGCCGGTAGGTTTGCATCAACACGTGGCTGGCAGATGAAACCCGATGGCGACCGCGGCTGGCGGCGAGTGGTCCCTTCGCCCGCGCCCTGTCACACGGTGGAAGCTGAGACAATCAAGTCCCTGGTGGACAAGGGAACCATAGTGATTGCCGGCGGCGGAGGGGGAATACCTGTTTACATTGACAGCAACGGTAATTATGAAGGGTTTGACGCCGTGATCGACAAGGACCTTGCTTCGGCGGTAATAGGCGAAGAGATCGGCGCCGATTTCCTGTCCATCCTTACTTCGGTCGACCGGGTCGCCGTAAACTTTGGAAAAGAGAACCAGAAAGAGCTGGACCAGGTCACTCTTTCGGAAATAAAAAAATATCACCGTGAGGGTCATTTCCCTCCCGGATCGATGGGACCCAAGATAGACGCCGCTATTCGTTTTCTGGAACGGGGCGGCGAAATGGTTACGATAACTTCGTTTGACAATGCCGGTAAGGCGATTCACGGCGAAGCCGGTACCAGGATTGTAACGGATTGAATGATGTGTCGGTTGTCTGAAGAAACGGTTGGAGATATTCTCAAAAAAGGCCGCATCTACGAGGTCGGGGGCGCGGTGCGTGACAGGTATCTCTCCAACACCGTAACCAAGGATCGCGATTATCTTGTTACCGGCATTGACTACGATGAACTCAGCCGGATACTCAAACGGCACGGCCGGATCGACCTGGTCGGACGCAGTTTCGGAGTGATCAAATACACGCAGGTCAAAAACGGTGAGAGCCATACCCTTGATGTCACCCTCCCCCGGCGCGAGCACTCGACCGGCTGGGGTCACAGGGAGTTCGAAGTTTCGTTCGATCCGACACTTCCCGTGGAAGAGGACCTGGTGCGACGTGACTTCACCATCAACGCCATGGCTGTGGCGCTGGACAGCAAAGAACTGATCGATCCGTTCGGTGGCATGGTCGATCTGAAGAATCGTCAGTTGCGCATGATTTATCCTGATTCGTTCGAGGACGATCCGTTACGGATGCTTCGCGCGGTGCAGTTCGCCGGTCGTTTCGATTTTATGATCGAACCTGACACCTTCCGGGCAGTGCGCCGGAGCGCTCATCTGATTGAAAGCGTTTCCGCCGAGCGTATTGCAGAGGAGTTGAATAAACTCCTGACTCTGGCTGAGAAACCATCAAGTGGTTTCCGGCTTATGGAATCGCTGGGATTGCTCAGGTATATTCTGCCTGAGCTGCAGGAATGTGTCGGTGTCGATCAGCAGGGCGGCTATCACAGGTACGATGTCTTTGAACACACGATGCAAATCATCGACGCCTGCCCGCCCCGTTTGCGGTTGCGCATGGCGGCGCTTTTTCATGATATAAACAAACCGCAGACCAAACGTATAGTTGAGAAGGGCGCGACATTTTACGGCCATGAGTCTGTCGGGGCCAGGACGGCTGGGAGTATATTGACCCGTCTTCGCTATTCTCGAGAGTTTACCAGACAGGTCGAAAAGCTGGTCGAACGCCACATGTTCACTACCGAAGTTACCCCCAAGGGATTGCGTCGTCTGGTGCGCCGGGTCGGGGTAGATCTGATTTTCGATCTGCTCGATCTTCGACGGGCCGATGTCGTGGCCCAGGGGATGGGGGGCACTACCGAGGATGTTGACCGGTTCGAGAAGGATATCCGTGAGGAGTTGAATCGCAAACCTCCTTTGGGTGTAACCGATCTTGCCCTTGACGGGAGCGATTTAATTGCAATATTCAGGCTTGAGCCGGGTCCGACGATTGGCCGGATTCTGAATCATTTGCTTGAGAAAGTACTGGATGACCCGGACATGAATAGTCGCGAGCGATTGGAGTCGCTGGCTAAGGAATATATGGAACAAGAAGTTTTGACGGATAAAACAAGTCCCGAGGAAAGTGATAAATGAAAATTCATGAGTATCAGGCCAAGCAGATTTTCGCCGAAGCCGGAATCCCGGTGCCCTACGGAAAAGTGGCCACCGATCCGACCGAGGCAGTCAGTATCGCGGAAGAGATCAACCGACCGGTGATGGTTAAGTCGCAGGTTCATGTCGGCGGTCGCGGCAAGGCCGGCGGCATCAAGTACGCCGAAAATGTCGAAGCGGCCAGAGTTCTCGCCCATAGTATCCTCGGCATGGATATCAAAGGGCTGACCGTGAAAAAGATTCTCGTGACTGCGGCTGAGGATATCATCAGCGAATCTTATGTCGGGATCATTCTGGATCGTGTGACCAAACGTCCGGTGATCATGGTGTCGCCGGCCGGAGGCGTTGATATCGAGGAAGTGGCCCGGAAGACGCCTGAAAAGATTTTTAAGATTGCGGTCGATCCGGTGCTGGGTCTGAAGAACTACCAGGCCCGCAATCTGGCTTTCAAGCTGTTCCGTGATATCAAACAGGTTCGCGAGGCGACCGATATCATTATGAAACTCTACGATGTATACTGGAAATGTGATGCCTCGCTGGTCGAGATAAACCCGCTGATTACCAACACCGACGCCAAAGTAATCGCTCTTGACGCCAAGATAAACATCGACGACAACGGTCTGTACCGTCAGAAGAATATCGAGGCCATGCGTGATCTGGATTCCGAAGTTCCCGAAGAGACCGAGGCCCGCGAGGCGGACCTTTCCTTTGTCAAGCTCGAAGGAAACATCGGCTGTATGGTCAACGGCGCCGGACTGGCTATGGCCACGATGGACCTGGTAAAACGATACGGGGGGGAGCCGGCCAATTTCCTCGATATCGGCGGTTCCTCCAACCCGGACAAGGTTGTCGCGGCGATGCGGATAATCCTGTCGGACCCCAACGTTCGGGCGATCCTGATAAACATCTTCGGCGGCATCACTCGATGCGACGATGTAGCCAACGGTATCGTGGCCGCTTTCAAGGAACTCAACCCCACCGTTCCGGTAGTGGTCCGTCTGACCGGTACCAACGAGGAAGCCGCCCGGAAGATCCTTCGTTCGATTAAACTTCCTACCGCCGATACCCTTGACAATGTGGTCAAAAAGGCGATCGAACTGGCCGGACTGGAAAACTAAGGTACTTCGAGAGGATGTGAAAAATGTCGATATTCATTAATAAGAAAACGAAGCTGATTGTTCAGGGAATTACCGGTCGCGACGGGTCGTTTCACACTGAACAGATGAAAAAGTACGGCACCAATATTGTCGGTGGTGTTACTCCGGGCAAAGGCGGAACCAGTATGGCCGGGATTCCGGTATTTGATACGGTCGAAGATGCGGTGGCCAAAACCAAAGCCAACACTTCGGTGATCTATGTTCCGCCGCCCTTTGCCGTGGATGCGATCTATGAAGCGGTTGCGGCCGGAATCAAGCTGGTCGTGTGTATTACCGAGGGTGTTCCGGCCAACGACATGATGAAAGTATACCCTTTCGTGCAGGAGCATGGCGCCCGCCTGATCGGTCCCAACTGTCCCGGTCTGATCTCGGTCGGACAATCCAAGGTCGGGATTATGCCGTCCACGATTGTCAAGAAAGGTTCGGTCGGTGTGGTCTCTCGTTCCGGTACGCTCACCTATGAAGCTATCTGGGCGCTTACTCAGGCCGGCATGGGACAGACGACCTGTATTGGTATCGGCGGGGACCAGGTGATCGGCACCAATTTTATCGATTGTCTTGAGGCTTTTGAAGCTGACCCGGCGACCAAATCGATAGTTATGATCGGTGAGATCGGCGGTTCCGATGAAGAGATGGCGGCCGCTTTTATCAAAAAGCATGTCACCAAGCCGGTGGTTTCGTTTATTGCCGGACAAACAGCCCCTCCGGGGAAGAGAATGGGCCACGCCGGGGCAATTATCGCCGGCGGGTCGGGTACGGCGGAAGATAAAATCAAGGCCCTGAACAAGGTGGGTGTCCCGGTGGCCGGATCGCCGACGGAGATACCAGTTCTTCTGAAAGAGCTGATCAAAGGCGGTATGAAGGGGAGCAAAACGAAAAAGAGCCCTGTTAAAAAAGCAACCGCAAAGAAAACGGCTACGAAGAAGTCGACCGCAGCAAGGACCAAAACGACTAAACTGAAAAAAGCGGCAGCACCGGCTAAAGCGAAAAAGGCTAAGAAATAACCGATAAGATGGTTTTACCATAAACAACCT
>JAJRTA010000049.1 GCA_024278515.1 Candidatus Zixiibacteriota bacterium | reverse complement strand
TCAATTCAGCATATCTCCCGGCCCCACCTTCTGATAATGCTTTAATAAATGATACAGGTCCGGATGCCGGTTGCTTGTCTGAAGCAAAAAACTGCACAACGTAACTGCCCCGGCGTACGTAATCATCTGCAAAGCAACGATATAACAACTCGCAACAATGCGGTATGCTAATTGCTCTGAAGTTCTTCAAAAATCTATAGAGGAATTAAACATGAGAAATGCCCTTATTTTTCTTGTCGGATGTCTCTTGAGCGCTGTCAGTGCGTTTGCCGGTGATGCTTATTTCCGGGAAACAATCGATAATGAGGAAATCACCCGGACCACCTTTGTAGCTGAGAACCCTGAGGTTGTCTTCTGGCAAACGGAACTCCCCGGCAACCCTGAGTTTGGAGCACCGACCAATTCTTTGAGTTTTGTTCATTCGGTCAGGGATATAGATCCTGCCCTGCTCCCCGACGGAATGATCCGACAATTACGGCTTAAACTCTTCCTCCATTACAAGAACAAAGACGAAGATGAGTGTGAAGACGATCACGATGGTGATATTGAAAGCGAAGACCATGATGGTTGTGAAGAGGATGGCGAAGATGAAGGTGAATGTGAGGATGATAACGAAAGCGATGACGATCATATTGGCGAAGAGTTAGTAATAACTGTAGATTCGATTGATCTGGACAATTTCCATCGTCGGCATTTCCTGATCGGCCCGGAGCCGTCTGATTCTATCTCGGTCGATGAGTCGATTCTTCAGGATGGAAATCTGGAAATCGTTATTTCAAGCTCCGATAATTCAGAATCACGATTTGTGCTCAAGCGTTCGGTGATGGATGTAATCTATACTCCGTCATTTCCGCTGGATGTCCCCGGTGATGTTGCACAAAGGCCGGAGTCACCGATCCTGACCTCGAACTACCCCAACCCGTTCAACCCGTCGACTACCATCGAGTATTACCTGCCTACTCGTTCCGATGTCCGGGTCGAAGTGCTCAATATGCTGGGGCAGACGGTCAGGGTATTAGTCGATGCGCCCGTTTCAGCCGGTCCCCACCGGGTAGTCTGGGATGGCCTTGCTCAGAACGGATCGCAGGTTTCAAGCGGCGTTTATTATTACAGAATCGTGGCCGGTGATCTTATCAAAGCCCGCAAGATGATACTGATGAAGTAGCCGGGTAAAAGAGAAAAGGCTTGCCGCCTATTTTCGCCAGAATGAAGCCCGGAAAATCACCAGCACCGTGAAAATCTCCAGCCGGCCGAGGAGCATGGAAAACACCATGATCCATTTGGCCGGCAACGGCACCCAGCCGTAGTGCTCAGTCGCCCCTACCCCCGACAACCCGGGACCGATATTCCCGATTGTGGCGATGGAGCAGGTCACCGCGGTTGTCAGGTCGGGAATGAACAAAGTCAGCAGACAGGCCACGATGACATAAAGTCCGACAAACAGGACCGAGAAGGTGACTACATTGATCAGGAGCTTGTCGTCGATCGTTTCACGGCCGATTTTTATTGGCGCGACAAGTCGGGGCTGGGCCAGTTTGCGCAGTTGGTTGATGGCCATCTGAAACACTATCACAATCCTGATCATCTTCATTCCTCCCCCGGTGGAACCGGCGCATCCCCCGAAAAACATCAGGGTCAGAAGCAACAGCAACAGAAAACTGGGCCACAGGTCGAAATCGGCCGTGGCGAATCCGGTGGTAGTTACTATAGAGAGAGTCTGAAATACGGCCACGCGAAAAGTATCTCCGAAGGAGTCGATTTTCGCCTCTTCCGCTCTGTAATGTTCGGAGAACTCCGCCGTAGTCATCGGTTGATTTCGGAAATGTTGCGAGGTATCCTGAATGCTGTCCAGCCCCCCGAAATAGAGCACGCAGAAAACGATCACGACCGCCGCCACAATAACACCGTTGTAGAAACGAAACTCCGAATTGCGGGTCATGGCAGTGAAATCACCGCGCAAGGCACGGAAATGCAGGACGAAGTTTATTCCCGCGAGATACATGAAGATTATCACAACCCACTCGATATAGGCAGACTCGTATCCGGCAATTGACCGGTTGGAATTGGAGAACCCGCCGGTGGCCATGGTTGCAAAAGCGTGGCATACCGAATCGAACAGAGACATGCCGCCCAGCGTAAGCAGGATAACTTCAGCCACGGTAAAAATAACGTACACCCCCCAGAGGATCGAGGCGGTCTGTTTCAGCCTGGGCGTCAGTTTGTCCTTGCTCGGACCGGGGACCTCTCCCCGAAACATCTGGTATCCGGACACCCCCAGCGTCGGCAGGATCGCGATAGCCAGGGTAATAATACCCATTCCCCCCAGCCAGTGAGTCAGTGCGCGCAAAAACAGGATGGATCGGGGCATGGCCTCGATATCGGCCAGGATCGTCGCTCCGGTCGTCGTGAATCCGGACATGACTTCGAAATAAGCGTCGGTAAACGCAAAGAGAATATTCCCTGATTCGCCGGTACGGCTGTGTATGAAGAAGTAGCAGAGCGGAATGGCGGCGATGAAAGCCAGAGCGAACCATCCGAAGGTAACGATGGCATACCCTTCCTTTACTCCCTGATAACCACGCCCGCGACGGAAAGCCAGAGCCAGAAAAGAGCCGAAGATAATTGCGAACAACGCCCCCCCGATAAACCCGCCGACATCAACTTCACCAGGCACAGCCGCAATGTTCCCGGTCCAGCCATCATAAATCCCTATCGCCATGGGAATAATCAGCAGCAGCCCCATTACCTGCATCAGCCTCCCGACCGTGTATGCAACCGCTGTTTTGTGCATGATTCGACTCGTTGAGCGGGGTACTATCCCTGAAACAGTTTTGAGACAGCCTTAAGGTTTTTGTGACGGGTGATCATGATGACGTGATCGCCCTCCTGTATCACCGTATCGCCGCCCGGCAGTATCATTCTGTCCTCACGAACTACCACCCCGACAATGGATCCGCGTTTGAGCTTGCGGGCCAGGTCCTTGATGGGTCGTCCGGCCACATAGCTGTGCGGCTCGACATTGAACCGCACCGCTTCGATATCGACATCGGACAGACGCACAACGGCTCCGATATGACCGCGCGAGATAGTTTCAAGAATCTCGCGGGCGGTGGTCAGACGCGGATTGATTACGTGATCTATCCCGATCGACCTGAACAGTTTGTCGTGCTGCGATTCGGTAGTGATCGCCATCACCTCATGGGCTCCCTCGGAACGCGCCAGCAAAGCCGACAACATATTGTAATCGGCGGCGTCGGAGCAGGCAATAAAGAACGAAGCGGCCTCGACATTGATCTCCCGAAGCGTATCATGTTCCGTGCAGTCGCCGTGTACCAGCTCAATCGATTTAATTTCCGGCGCCCACTGCTCGGCATGTTTGATATCCGGGTTGACCCAGACGACATTGTGATCGGTTTTGTCCAGCGCTGCGGCCAGTTGTACGGTAGAAAACGAATCGCCGGTGATCACGATTTTACGATGAGGTTTGCTTTCAACGCCGACCATCTGCAAAAAACGCGGCATGGCTTCACGGGCGAAAAGAGAATAGACGATATCATCCGGTTGTATTATTTCCTCGCCGCCCGGGATGATACCGGCCCCATTGCGGATCACGGCGGCAAAAAGAACCACGTTGGGCGTAATGAGATTACGAATCTCGGCGACCGACTTTCCCGCTATTTCCATTGTTTCGTCAACCCGATAACCACGCAGAAGAATCCGGCCGGTTTCGAAATTGGCCGACTCAACGGCGTGAGGCGTTTCTATGAACTGCACAATATGATCGACCAGCGCTTTCTCGGGATGGATGATTGCCGTGACACCAAGACGTTTGAGGTCGACCGTTGTTTTTTCATCGGAGAACTCATGACTGCGGAGCCGGGCTATACGACGGTTGACTTTATACTGGGCGGCGAAAGCGCAGGCCAGAAGATTGACCTCGTCATTGGGCGTCACCGCAAGAAGCATGTCGGCTCCGTCCAGACCGGCCTGAAGCAAAGCTGAGGGAGATGACCCCGAACCGTTGACCAGCTTGATATCCAGCTTGGCGGCAATCTGGTTGCACAGTTCACCGTCCGACTCCACCAGGGCCAACTGATGATTCTCTTTTAGCAGGTGTTCGGCCAGACTGTAACCGACCACCCCGCCGCCGACAATAATTATCTTCATATCTGTCTTTTCACCATCAAGAACCGTCCATCTTGTAATCGGTACTAATCTTTATCCTGACCTGAGCAGGCGAAATTTCTAATATGTCCGGATAGTTAGCAACTCCGTCCCGACATAAACTACTTTGTAATATCATCGTTGAGTCGCTCCAGATCCTCGGAGGGACCAATCAGGACCAAAGTATCCCGGGAATCAAGCACGGTCTGGGGGCCGGGAGCAACCTTGAGCAACTCATCCTGTTTTTTTATCCCTATTATAGTTACGCCGTAGTCTTCTTTAAGCCGGGATTCCATGACACTTTTACCAACCAGCTGACAATTTTCCGGAATCACCAGTTCCTCAATTGTCAGGCCTCCTTCACCAAGTGTAGTGGAGTGCATGAAATCAAGTACGTTGGGGCGCAGGGAAGCCAGAGCCATACGCATCCCACCCAGGACATGAGGCGACACTACGTGGTCGGCCCCGGCCCGCATCAGTTTCTTTTCTCCCCCTTCGACATCGGCCCGGGCGATAATATGAAGGTCTTTGTTCATGGCGCGGGCGGTAAGAGTCAGGTAAACATTCTGAGCCTCATCAGGAAGAGTGGAAATCAGCGTACGGGCACGTTCCACCCCCGCCTTTTGCAGCACCTTGTCGTCGGTGGCTTCACCATGAACATAAACATAACCATCGAGATTATCTTCAAAATCCGGGTCGATATTTTTTTCGATCACTACGAAAGGGACTTTGCGTCGCGAGAATTCCTCCGCCACCTGACGGCCGACTCGCCCCAGACCGGCGATAATATGATGATTGTTCATCTTCCTGAGTTCTTTTTCCATTTTCTTCCTGCCAAAAGCTTGTTTGAGTTGACCCTCCAGTACGATCTGTCCTATGGTGGTGGCCGCGTAAGCTCCCAGACCGACGCCGAACATGATTAGTAACATCGCTATCACCCGTCCGGCCGGGTGCAGAGGAGTAATCTCTCCAAAACCTACCGTGGACAGAGTTATCACCGTCATATAAAGAGCGTCGAACGGCTTCATGTTTTCAACAACGATGAACCCGACTGTTCCGAGAACCAAAACAACCGCCAAAGCCAGGAGCACACTGGCCAGCTTTGTAAAACTGACCGTCCTTGCATCGAAACGGTTGTCTCCGGGCGGCAAATAATATCGAGAAGCCAAATCTTTCCTCGTTACAGACACTACGGTTTCTTCCGGTACCCGGAGAAATAACCTCCGGGATTCACCGCAATTATTCATTTTGGTTGACCGAAATCAATAATATGTTTAAGCATTTACTTATGCGGCATTCCCAGGGTCCTGCCGGAAATCGGCGTCGTTTTCTGTTCTATCATCTGCCGGTAATCCTTTACGGCGGGGTGATCATTACCATTTCATCGATTCCGGACCTGCGCACGCCTGAAGTCAGGCAGTTTGCTTTTGATAAAGCGGCTCATTTCCTCGAATACGCATTATTCGCCTTTCTGACTTTTCGATCTTTCACCCGGCTGGAATGGTTGAACCGGATAGGCAGAGGTTGCATTTTCGCTGCACTTTTTCTGACGTTGTTTGCGGTTTTTGACGAACTTTATCAATCATTCATTCCCGGCCGTTTCTCCTCGGTTTATGATGTTCTGGCCGATCTGAGCGGCGCTCTTCTGGTTCTGGCCTTTTTTGAAGTTCGACGGCGTCGGCTGGAGAACTCCCGGTAGATATGTTCATATTTTGGTCAGGACAGAGTCAAACCCGCCTAAGACCTTGACAATCCCGGCCTAAGTGCTATATTTTCATGGGCATGGGTGTATGAATGCTCCTGCCGAACTTGAATGAAGAAGGCCATTACTACTACCTGCTTGGTCTGACAAAGACGGCTGTGCACGGGCGGCTTGTTTATTCTGTCGCAGCCATGATTTGACTGGTCTGATCTGAGTTTTGAAACTGGGGAAGACATTTGAATATAGGATATCAGGAGTAAAAATGACGTCTCTGCGGACAGAGATATCTTTCCCTGAATGTCAACAGCCGGGTAATATGTGTAGGAAGAATATCGGCTTTTGTTCTTTCTGTAGCGGCATTGGTTTTGCTTTGAGACATGTCAGATAAAAATCTTCCGGGCCGTAGTCCGGTAATAAACGCGGCGGTTTTGTAAGAGTCGCTCCAATTTGTATGTTAAAAAGTTTTCTCAGGAGAAAAAGCAGTATGAGATTGAGAAATCTGGTTCTCATAGGCGCCTTGATGGTTCTGCCGTTCAGCCTTGTTTATGGACAGTCGCTTTCGGTCGACCATATCGACGGGTTGAACGCCGGTAACACTTTAGACCTCGGCGTTCCGGTGATATATTATATCCGAGTAACCGGAGATGGTAATAACCATGGTGGTATTACCAACGGGTTCCGGATTTACTCAGAGGATGGAGCCACCTGGACCACCGTTGTCGGTGATACCATCGGCATAGGCAAGACAATATTCGACGGCGGCTTTTTTATCAACTACGCCGACACCAACGGCAGCGGAGCGGATACGATCGGATTCGGCGGCTTCCGCTTTTTCACTCAGGGATTGCCGGCCGGTTATGATGACATCGCCTATACCATTACCATCGGGCCGTTTGATGATGCTGACAACGGCAAAACCGTTTGTTTGGATTCATCCTTTTACCAGCCCTCGGGCGTATGGAAATGGGCCGGCCCTGATGCTTTCCCCGCCTGGGACGGACCTCATTGCTATACTATCGGTCAGGCGGCTCCTCCGCCGACTATTGACTGCCCAGGCGCTCCGCTGGCTGTGTCGGCCTGTTCGGGAAATCAGGTTTGTGTGCCGTTGGTCGTCACCGGCGCTGACAATGTAGTTGTCAACGGCGCCACCTGGGCCAACAACGAGCTCTGTTTCACCGCCGACACTACCGGCAGCTATTCTTTCCTTGTGGAAGCAACCAATTCAGGCGGCACCACGACCTGTAATCTCTCGGTGGATGTGACAATCACTGATCCGCCCGTAATAACATGTCCGCCGGATTCGATTGTCGTAACCAATCTGGCCTCTACTATCTGTGACGGTCTTCCTGTTACCGGTGCGGACAGTGTCACCATCACCTCTGATAACCCTGCCTACACGATAACATGGGCCAACAACCAGATCTGTTTCAACGCTGATGTCGCCGGTTCCTTTACGGCGACCGCCATCGCCGTCAATGCCTGCGGCGCGGATACCTGTATTATCCCGATCACTATTCAGCCCCCGTCGCCACCCTTCATAGATTGCCCGCCCGGTCCTTTAGCAGTCGATGGCTGCTGGGGCAGCGAAGTTTGCGTGCCGCTGGTTATAACAGGAGCGGACTCCGTAACTGTTGACAACGGCGCTGTCTGGGCCAACGACCGGCTATGCTTTACTACCGGCACTATCAAAAGCACTTACACCTTCCATGTCGTCGCCACCAACCAGGACGGAACCACGACCTGTGATATAACCGTCAATGTAAACGACGGCTTCCCTCCGACCATCAGTTGTCCGGAAACACCGATCGACGAATTCCTGTGTGGTCCCGGCCAGGTCTGTCTGCCGCTGGACATAACGAATGCCTCGATCGTCACCCCGTCGTTCGGAACATACGAGGCCGGACAGCTCTGTTTCTCTGCCGATACAGCCGGTCAATACGTAATTGACATTACCGCCGCCAACAGTTGCGGTGAGGATATTTGCACAGTTGTTTTCAATGTCTCGATGGGCAGTGCGCCCGTAATCGGTTGTCCCCCCGGACCGGTTCAGGAAGTCGATTCCTCCGGCGCCCTGTTCTGTGAAGAATTGATTATCACGGGGCAGGAGACCGTTGATATTACGGTCGATAATCCCGACTACACGGTTAGCTGGGCCAACGACACGCTCTGTTTCAACACCGATATCGTGGGCGGCTTTACCGCGACTATTATTGCCGCCAATGCCTGCGGCGCGGATACCTGCTCTGTCTCGGTAACAGTACTTCCGCCGCCCTGTGTTGATATGATGCTTTCGGACACGTCCTTCGTGTTCGATATGTCCACCGCCGACCTGACCAACCCGGATCCGCAATACCTGACAGTATATTCAAATCAGGGGCCGTTCAGCTTTGAAATAGTGACTGCCGGTGAAGGCTGGCTTCAGGTCGACCCGCTGTTCGGCGGCAATAACCAGTCGATCACTATCGGGGTTGACGGTCTGACCCTCGATGCCGGCACCTACGAAGCGGTCGTGGCGGTTATCGGCGATCCTCTGGTCGTCTGCGAACCGAATATTAAGTACTTCACTGTTACTCTGAATGTGACAATCCCACCGTCTACTGACGATATAATCAGTATTCCCACGGTGCCGGCGGTACTGGGCGCCCGGGTGGCGGTACCGATTTCGATGGAGTTCCTCTGCGACCTGGCTGAAATCAACGTCAATATCGAATACAATATCCATGAGCTGATGACGCTCGACTCGATCTCGTTTAACGGTTCTCTTCTGGACGGCTGGGCCAATAAGACCGTCACGATCAACGGCAGCACTATTAATCTCAGCGCTGTTGTATCGGCCGGAGAGAGCATGATCCCGGCCGGTATCGGCAGGATGATGACCCTCTACTTCAACGTAAACGGTCATTCCGCCCCCGGTTTCTACCCGATTCGCGGAATTGCTCCCGACCCGATCTTCACCTACGACTGCGGCGTCGGACCGTCTTCGGTAGTGCCGACGATCATCGACGGCGGTATCGTGGTCGGAACTTCCGAGAACTACGTCTGCGGTTATGTCGTCGATCCGAACGGTCATTCGATTGAAGGCGCTACCGTGGAGCTGTGGGCCGACTTCCCGTACGATACCTGGGACGACCAGACTTATTCGGATGCCACCGGCCTGTTTGAGTTCTTCAACTCTACGATTATTCCGTTCGATGTTTATGCTTACAAAGAAGGTTACTATCCCGGCAAAGTTGAGAATATCAATTTCGCCAGTACAGGTATTATGATAGTTCTCACTCCGATCGAGCCGGTCACGCCGACTCAGGAGTGGGTCAATTTCTACTGCGACCAGAACCTCTACCAGAATGCGCCGCTGCCCGTCGGCTCCGTCATTGACGCCTATGATCCCGATGGTGTCCATTGCGGCAGTTGGTACGTCTCGGAGCCCGGTAAATACGGATTCATGCCGGTCTACCGTGATGATCCATACACGCCGGAGGACGAAGGGGCTGATCCCGATGATGTTATCCGCCTCTATGTCAACGGTGTCCAGGCTTACACACCCGATCAGACAATCTGGACCACGAACGGCGATGTCCACCAGGTCTGTCTCGATGTCGGCGACATAATCGTCAAAAGCTGTGACCTGGTCGCGGGATGGAACCTGGTAAGCTGGAATGTCGATACTGAATCCGACAATATCGAGGAAGTTCTGGCTTCGATCCAACCCTGCCTGCTGGCCGTCCTCGGCTTCGAAGGCGAAGGGTTGACCTATGATCCGACTCTGCCTATGTTCTCGAACCTGAAGTTTGTCGATCACCTGTCCGGCTACTTTATCAAAGTGAGTTGTGATATAACTCTGGAAATCGCCGGTGAAGCGGTTCCGGTTACTACCGGTATCCCGTTGATAGAGGGATGGAACCTGGTTTCATACCTGCCCGATTACAGTCTGCCGACCGCAGACGCGCTGGCCTCGATTCATGATGATCTTATCGTCGCGCTCGGCTGGGATCCGGCAACCGGTAACCTGGTATATCAGCCGGGTGATATCCTGCACAACAATCTGCTTGAGCTGGGTTCCTGCAACGGTTACTGGCTCAAGACCGACTGGCCTGGTGTCCTGACTTATCCGGGCGCCGGACCGGGTATTTTACCGCAGCCGAGCCTGAATATCATGGCCAGCAAAGGAATCCTCGACGGCGTGACCGCCACCAACAGTTGGATGAATATCTACTCCGGCAACCTGACTGTCGACGGCTCTACCGTCGAAGCCGGGACCGAGGTAGCCGCTTTCAACGACGAGGGATTGATGGTCGGTCGATTCGTCCTCGAGCAGGACGGTCTGTTCGGTTTCATGGCCGTCTATGGTGACGACGCCATGACTTCGGAAATCGACGGCTTACGGCCCGGTGAAGCCTTTACTTTGAAAATAAACGGTGTCGAGATGAACGAAACATTTACCTTCGATGCCGCCACCGGAAGCAAGCTGGAAATCGGCTCCCTGACCGCCAAGGGTAACTCCGACGGAGCGTTGCCGACCAAATACTCGCTCGGCCAGAACTATCCCAACCCGTTCAACCCGGCTACGACTATCAGCTTCGTAATGCCGGTCACGGGCAGGGCCACTTTGGAAATCTACAACGTCCTCGGTCGACTGGTAGCGACACCGTTTGACGGAATCGCTCAGGCCGGCGTCAATGAGGTCGTCTGGGATGGTACAAATAGCGCTGGTGTACAGGTTGCCTCCGGCATATACTTCTACCGCCTTAAGGCTGATGACTTTACTGAAACGAAAAAGATGACTTTGTTGAAATAGGCGAAAGCCAACTGGACTGGAATTATTGAACCTCCGGCCGGTTTAATCACCGACCGGGAAGAGATAAGGATCAAGCGTGAAAAAGAGATACACGATCGGAAGTATGGCGATTGGGTTGGTGTTGATGCTGGCTCTGGCTGCAAGCTCCGGAGTTACCCCGACACCGTGGTACAAAGGGTTTATTGGCGAGGCTTTTTACAACGGTCAACCCGCTCCCAGGGGAAGCATAATAGACGCCTATGATCCGGATGGTGTGCACTGCGGCACTTTTACAGTCGGCGCCAACTACGACACGGTCGGTATTTTCGGGATGTTATTCGCCTATGGCGATGACATTTACTCTCCCGATGTGGATGAAGGAGCCGTTGCCGGTGATCTGATTACCTTCAAGGTCAATCATCGCGACCCGCAGGTAACAGTTGTATCAGGTGATTTGTACTGGGTTGATAAAGCAAACGCTGAAGTAAACCTGTCCGTTGACGATGCAATTATATTGCTGACCATGGTCGATCCGCCTTCGGACCGTGTCGGCAAACCGAACAGTATCGTGAGAGTATCGATCGGCCTGCGCAATGACGGCAATGGTCTGGACTTCTACTCCACCGGCGCTGTTTCCACCAAGGGGTGGGGAATAACCATCCCCGACGGCTTCACTTATGCCGCCTCAGGTGAAACCGTCTATGCTTACTTTGATGTCTCCCTGCCGATCTGGCCGGGACAAACCGAAAGCGACCGTATCGACACTGTCGACTTCTCGATCGCTTCGGAGCTTGACCCGTCCGTAATGGTATCGGGGTCGGTCCAGATTACCGTAGATGCGGCGGATATCTACGCCGTCCAGCTCACCGACCCGCCGCAGGCTGAAACCGGCCAGCCGGACCAGTGGGTGCAGTTTATGGTCGGAGTGCGTAATGTCGGCAACGTGGTTGATGATTATTCAATCTCCGCCGTGTCCGATCTCGGCTGGACTGTCAGCACCGATACCAAAGGATCAGTCACCGCCAACCCGGGTGAGCAGGTGTACCTGGCATTTGAGGTTCTGATTCCCTTCGATGCTCCAGACGGGGCTGCTGACCTCTTGAGTTACACGGTGAGTTCGTTCAATGATCCGAGCGTATTTGTAGAGGGTGAAGTCATTCTGACCTCGCAATCGCCCACCGATGTCGGCGATGATAACGGTTCATTACTGCCCGGCTCTGTCGCTCTGGCGCAGAACTATCCGAACCCGTTCAACCCGACCACGACCATTTCGTACACTCTTCCGGCCAAATCACGGGTCAGTCTGCATATCTACGATGTGCTCGGTCGCACGGTGCAACAGCTCGATCTGGGCATGATTTCACAGGGTACGTATGAAATAGAGTTCGACGGATCATCGCTTTCATCCGGTATCTATTTCTATCGCCTGGTTACCGACTTCGGTCAGGAAACCCGCAAAATGGTACTGATGAAATAATACAAAAATTCGTAGTGACAGGGAAAACCCCGATTGACCGATCGGGGTTTTTTTATTGTCAAGGCCGGGATCATTTCAGATATTGGCAGAGATTAGGTGATTTTTTGATTTTCAATTACGGGATCGAATGGTTGTGACCGATTGTGATACAGGCGGGACAATATAGTGGCTCTTCGTTACAAAGTCGTGGGGCGTACCGATATCGGCCTGGTTCGACCGGGTAATGAAGACACGCTTCATATCGACCGCGATAACAATGTCCTCGCCGTCTGTGACGGTATGGGTGGACATCAGGCCGGCGAAGTGGCCTCGCAGTCCGCCTCGCAGACTCTCCGCACCGTATTCTCGTATGTGCATGACGAACTTCTGGCCGATCCGGACCTGACGCTCAACCAGACATTGCCGCCTTCGGGGGAACTTCTGGTTAAAGCTATCCGTCTGGCCAACCGTGAGATTCACAATCGTTCAGTCAACGATCCCGCTTTGAGCGGGATGGGAACGACTATAGTCGCGGTCGCCCTTGAAGACAATATTATGTCGATAGCTCACGTGGGAGACAGCCGCGCCTATCGTCTGGAAGAGAGAAGACTGGTCCCGTTGACAACCGATCACTCCTGGGTGGCCGAGATGCAGGCAAAACAGCTCATGACTTCGGAGGAAGGACTGAGCGCTGTCGGCAAGAATGTAATCACCCGTGCCCTCGGGGTTCGTGAGAATGTCGAAATCGACTATCGCCTGATCGCAATATCCCCGGGGCAGACTTTTATTCTCTGCTCCGACGGACTCTGTGGATTCGCCGATGACGATGAAATCTTCGAAGTGGCCGATAAAGCCAACGGCGACCTGAAACGGATTGTTGACGATCTGATTCAAATGGCCAATGATCGCGGCGGAGCTGATAATTGCACGGTGATTGCATTTACTGTCGAAGAAACATCGCCCTCCAATTTCGAGGAAATTGCCGTTCAGACCTTCGAAGCTGAGAGTCCGGTGCTTCTGGCGGCCGAGGATGCCTGGCTTCAACGTCTGGCCAATTACCGAAAAGAAGTCGTGGAAGATGAACTGATATCGAAGGATGACGACATAACACCGAATAAGTTACTGCTGATGGTCATCTTTGCCGCATTCGCCGTTCTGGCCGCGGTTGTAATTTATCTTTCCACCCAAACATAACCTGCAGTCATGTCTGAACCGACTCGATCGCGAAAACAGTCAGCCGTCTGGTGGTTATTCATAACGGCAGCGATTATTGTCGCTGTCGCTGTTCTTATGCGATCCACAAGGGATACTGAGGACGAGACAGTGCGTATCGTTCAGACCAAAGCAGACAGCCTGTTTGAAATAGCATTTGCCCTGGAACAACAGGGTGATTCGGTAGGCGCCGTGGCCAATTACCGCAGCGCCCTGCAACACGATCCTGCTCATTCGAAAGCCAACTATCGCCTGGCTCTGATCAACTTCGCCAACCGTAACTGGGAACGGGCCGGACTTTTTTTTGATCGTGCCCTGAAAAGCGATCCGGACAACTACCTGATAAATTACCACCTCGGCCTGGCTTTCGACAGAGTAGGCGAACCGGACTCTGCCGCACGATATTTGATACGTTCGATGGAACTAAAACCGGATTATGACATGGCCTGCTACAGCCTGGGGCTTCTCTGGCTGAACCGGCAGGAGCCGGATTCGGCGCTTAAGTACCTGCGCCGGTATCGTGGGATGATACCGGATGACGCTTCCGGAGTTGCTGATGTCGACCAGCTTATTGAGACTCTGGAGTCGGAACCATAGCCGTATTGCGGAGCGGCCTGCTTCTAAAAAACCTTGACTTTCAGACCGGTAAAGGTTTATTCAGGGCTGAAATGCGCCCATAGCTCAATTGGATAGAGCGTCTGACTACGGATCAGAAGGTTGGGGGTTCGACTCCTCCTGGGCGTATTTTATTATCAACTTGAAAGGCTATTGATCAACTGACCTTTCCACCGGAGCTTTAATTGGGGCGGGGCCTGAAGGTTCCTGCATCTTTGTTAAACTAAAGGAGTCTGTTTCAATTTGTGACACCGTCCGTAAGTTTATTGAGAATGATTCTGGTCTTTCTGGTACGCCGGACTGCGTTGCAGAACTTTCTGACTTTCTCACAGGCGGACGGTTGCAGCAGAGAGTTGTTTTTCTCAAGGCTCCAGTTAAAAGTCAGTCTATTTTGCTTTGAGACAATCCTGCTCTTGAAGGTGGCCGCGTCACATGACACCTTGTTGGAATCGCTCATTGAATCGGCGCTCCAGGTCTGAGACAGAGACCAGGTTATGTTTGCCTCGTATTTTCGGGTTGTTCCGAAACAGATCGGATTAACTCTTTTACCTTTTTTCAATTCCGGCAGGACAGCAACCGGCACTAAATCCACCGACAGAAGATTAAGATCACCAGATTTCTGAATATAATCGGGAACCACTATTTTGAAAGATACCCAGCTTGATTCAGCTACAGCATCATAATTGTAATCTGATAATACTGCGCCCGGGATGATGTCGGAGTAGGCTGCCTGCCACCCTTCAATTTGCTCAGCTTTTTCTGAAACATTCCTCTGGTATGCGGATTTCTTCGCCCGCACACCGCCGTCAACAACCAATACTTCCGCCAGTAATGATCCGTCTTCGGCCAGGGAAGCGACGACATTATAACGACGTATGTTTTCATCCAAAGTAAGCTCAGGCAATGATACAAGCTGGGAGTCGCTATCAGCGGCAACCAGCACTTTTGACCCGCATAATTCAACGGGCAAGGTTCCGAGGTCCGTCC
>JAJRTA010000048.1 GCA_024278515.1 Candidatus Zixiibacteriota bacterium | reverse complement strand
GTCAACAAGGTTCTCAAGGTTGATCATAAAGAAGGTTTCGCGGTTGTCTGTCATGATCCCGACAAAGTTGACGGCAAAGCGCTGACCGCCGCCGTGATCAATACCGGTTTCCAGGCTGAGATCGTTCCGGCCGTGGCCAAATCCGACGGTCCCGAAGCCAAGGTTGCTGCTGCCTCAGGCAAGGCCGGTTGCAGCAAGACTTGCGCCAAGACTTGTACTGATCAAGCCAAGGCCGCCTGCACCGGTCACGCGGCTGATCAGAAAACGGATGGTTCCAAGTCCAACTAAGGGCTGACAGCTAAAAAGGTTTTGATATATTTCGGGCGGGACAGAGGTCTTGCCCTTTTTTTATGCCGGATTCTCCCGATACTCTCGGTAGAGGACACGAAAAGCAATTTTGTTGCGATTGACCATGAACGACTGCTTATTGATCGCAGGAATATGACAAGGTCGGGATAGATACCGCCCCGTCGTTTGAAAAATATGATTCGTATAATGACGTTGTTACATAATTTATTTCGCATGTCAGCCAAAACCTTCGTGCTGCTAAGCGCGATCGCGCTTACTTCTCACGCCGCCAGGTATGCCGGGGATCCGTTTTCGCTCGGAGTCGGTGCCCGCGGACTCGCTTTGGGCGGAGCGGTGGTCGCCGGACCGTTCGACGGCGCCGCCGCCTACTGGAACCCGGCCGGGATGAATCATCTTGGAAACCGCAGGCTGGCCGGGATGCACGCGGAGACTTTCGGATCGCTTTTGAACCATGATTTCGTCGGTTACTCCGATAATCGTTCCCGCCCGAACTCATCAGTGCAGGCTTACGGGTTCTATCTCTACTACCTGGGAGGCGGCGGGATCAGGATCACGCAGTTGAACGAGTTCGACAGGCCTTATGTCCTGCGGGAAGAATCGCATGGTGATTACCTGATAACCGCGGCCATGGCTGGAAAACTGAGCGATCGGATATCTTACGGTCTGGCCGGCAAAATTATCTACCGCGATATCGGCACCGAGTCCGGTTACGGTCTTACCATGGATGCCGGTATGCTCTATCAATATAAGCCATCTTTACGGTTGGGCCTGATGGTTACCGATATAACATCCGGGTTCATTCGATACAGCGGCAAGACTTTCGGTTCCGGGGCCAATGTCGAATCGATTTTTCCTACTGTCAAACCGGGCTTTATGTTCCACCGTTCTTTTGATGATTTCACCGGGCGGCTGGTGGCTTCAGGCGATATCAAGTTCGAGTCGCTCAAAGATGCCGCGCAGTACTGGACCGGATCGTTATCGCTGGACACACATTTCGGTTTTGAACTGAGCTGGCGCGAGATGCTGTTCGGAAGGGCCGGATTTGACATCGGGCGTCTGACCGCGGGTGGCGGTTTCAGCGTGAAGAATATAGCAGTCGATTTCGCTTACCTGCACCATTCGGACCTGGACGCAACGTTCAGGCTGTCGGCGGAGTACCGATGGTAGGCTGATAAATATCGCAACATCCTACTCGCAACAGTCATCCCAGGCGTAGTTGAAACGCAGTATTGTTCCATTGTCACCGCAGACGGCAAAGGTAGCGGCGTCGATATAAGAAACTTTCAACAGATCATTAGTGGTTCCGCTGACTCGTTGATGCCAGTTTTCACCGCCGTCGAGAGTTGTGAAAACAGCGCCCGAATCTCCCACCACCACGCCGGAGTTATTATCCCAAAAATCAACACCGTGTAATACATAATGAGTACCGATTGTCTGCTTTGCCCATGTGGCGCCGCCATCCTCGGTGTGGATGATCGTCCCGCCGACACCGACCGCCCAGCCGTGCAGAATGTCCACGAAATCAACATCCAGAAGCGGTTGATCAGCCGGAGAACTGACCGGCAGCCAGGTGCCGCCGGCGTTGAGTGTCTGTATGATTTTCGGATCACCGCTCCCCACAGCCCAGCCGACTGTTCGGTTCACAAAAGACACACCGTAAAGAGGAGGCAGAGTGTCGGTTTTCACCTGCCAGGTTACACTGCGGTTGTCCGTAAACAGAACAGCATTGGCTCCAACAGCCCAGCCTTCACGGTCGTTGACGAACTGGACAGCGGTCAGATTGAACCCGGCCAACGGCCGCTCGGTCCATGAATCACCACCGTTGCCGGTTCGCAGGAATATATCATCTTCGCCCACTACCCAACCCATATCTGGGGAAACGAAGTATGCGGCCCACAACCTGCCGCCGCCTCCTTCGTGCTGTTTCGACCAGGTGATCCCTCCGTCATCGGTGTGAATGACCGTACCGTTATTGCCGACCGCCCAGCCGTTGGCCGAGTCGACAAAGAAAATATCACGCAACTGTTTCCGGGTACCGCTGCCTGAAAACGAAACTGAGAAACGGAAACACCCTTCGCATTCCTGGTCGAGGAATTTTTTGTCGGAACAATTCAGCGCGTAACAGATGATAATCAGAATTACAAGAACGACAGAGCCTCGGCGAAGCAACTGTCTCATTTTTCCTGCTCCGCAATCAATTTTTCGGCCCATTCTTTTCCTTCGGGCCACTTGATTGTTACTACCAGAAGTCCACGCAGGTCACCCGGTTGGTAGCCGGTCGCGCGGTCCTCGGGGTAATTCGTCCGGAGTATATCACGAACTTCGGCCTCCATAGTTTCGGGCGAGCCATGACATTTCATACAGACCTGGCCGGTTCTGATCG
Organism: Candidatus Zixiibacteriota bacterium; assembly: GCA_024278515.1. Classification (GTDB taxonomy): domain Bacteria; phylum Zixibacteria; class MSB-5A5; order GN15; family FEB-12; genus JAJRTA01. The sequence continues at coordinate 9,716 of JAJRTA010000048.1, read as the reverse complement.
GCGCGTAATATACGAAGCTCCCGTGATCCTGAGCCGTGACCCAGCGACTGATATATGATTGCGGCTCACCGGTGGTGTCGGCAAAGCGAGCCATGATTTCCAACTCCACCGAGTCGGCGAGATTGTCCGGGTTGCGGTTGCGGTCGCTTACCCGTTTTATCGAGTACACACCGGCTTGCGTATGTTTTGCCGCAATCTCAGGAGCCATAGTCCGGCAAACATTGATCGCGTTGACCGCTCCTCCTTCTTTCATAGCTTTTACAAGAGTGGATTTTAATTCTTTAGCAAACTCCGATGACACTTTCCGGGCGACCGTTATACACAAGCTGTCATCGGTCATTGCGCGCGACGATTCGGATGTTTCGGATTCTTTGTCACTTCCGGAACAGGCGTGAAGCAGTATCGCAACCGTCGCAGATACAAACAACATGAGCACCCTTCTTACCGGCCGGTTCATCGACATTTTCATAAGCCTCCCTTCATTTTCTTTGGACTACCTGCAATTTCTCAGGTAGCTCATTCCCTAAAATACAAGACCGACATTTACATAATAACGATCGGAATCATCAGCGGCAACCCCGTATCCGAACTCCACCGGCCCGATCGGAGAATCCAGAGAAGCGATCACACTGAATCCATGCCGCAGTCCGGAAAGCCTTATATCATCGGCACTCGAATATACTTCTCCCACATCATAGCGCAACGTTAAATAGAATCTGAAAGGAAGTTTACATCTGAGTTCGTGCGACATCAACATCATTTTATCGCCGGAAAGTTGATCGGTATGGAATCCGGCGAACGATTTCATCCCGCCGAGGTAGAACTTCTCCGATTCCGGCAGGCCGGAACGTGACAGCCCGATGGCCAGTTTCGGATGATAGTTGAATGGCCCGCCGAGTGACCAGTACGCTTCTACCGAAGAAAAGAATCTGGTGTATTCCACTTCACCGCCGACGTATTTGCCGGACAGTTGCAGTTCAAAGAGATGTTTCTTCCCCGACTCCGGGAAAGGTACTTTGTCAAAGGTCTCGACGCGGGATTCGAGTTTCAGAGCGCGCAGGCCGAACCGCTCCCTGACCCGGGCCGTATCGAACTCGTATTCGACTTCCTGGGCGATAAAACCGGCCGAAACAGTGCCGAGTCGTGAGATCTGCTGACCGAATTTGATTTCCATACCGGTACGGATTTCATTGATCTCATCGATTGCCCTGCCTTCATCATCGTACACTTCACGGTTGAGCCGGTTATGATGTACAAGAAGTTTGGCCAGCAGATATGTGGACAGTATCCGGTCGGCTTTGAATGAAGCGTAATACTCCTGCCGGTCCGGAGCGTAACGGGCGTGCAACAGGTATTGTAAACCGGCTCCGAAGACATTATTGTCGAGAAACTCGACAAACTCTTCCTACTGATACCGATCATCCCAGTGCCAGCCGAAACGCATCTGATGAGCGAATCGCTCCTCAACGCCGATATGTAAACGAGCCCCATCGTTGCCGGGGACCAGATCAATCGTCACCCGATTAAACAGATCGGAAGCGAATATATTGGCCATTCCCTGTGAGGCGCGTCGGGTGGAGAAAGGACGTCCTTCCCGCAGAGTGAAGTTTGACTTGATCAACCAGTCGCGGGTACGGCGGTTTCCGTCAATATCGATTCCGGCGACAATCGCTTCATCCACAACCACCGTCAATAGCGACCCGCAGTCACTCAATTCGGCCTGTTCAATGTCGACAAGATCGTAACCAAAGCGGCGGTAGTAATCCTGCAGACGATCCAGACCGGCTCTTAGAGAAGACGGAGTAACCGCTTCCGATTCTCCCTGAATCAACGGTATCAGGAGACTGTCTTCAAAAGTACGATTGCCGGTAATATTTATTGTTACATTGTCCCATGTTCTGACCGGTGTGGTGGTAATAAACAGGTTTAACTCTGCTCCCACAGCAGTCGAGTCATCGCTTCGCTCGAGCCTGGTTTCGATTCGGAACAGGTCTAATCTCGTGGCCAGTTTTTTTAGTTTTTTGACCAGTTCGGCCATCGTGACCGATTTGTCCCCCAGGCTTTCAGTGAAGTAAGATAAAAGGTGGCCGGAGCAGGAATCGATTTCAACCCTTGATATTTTGTACCGTACCGTGTCAGTCTTTTGCTGCAACAGGCTGAGGATGCTGTCAGCCGCTTTCAACCCTGTTTGATATCCTATCTCGACCAATGCTTCTTTCTCTTCGAAGTCGGACATCGATGTTCCGTTCAGGGGCGGCTTGATCACGTAGTCGGCCTGTTTCAGTTGTTTTTCGAGTTTATCGGCGGTCATGATGGAGGTGACCTGGTTGGCTATTTCGACCGGGTTCGACAGGTCTTCTTTTTTTACCAGAGGGCTGGCCGTGTTGATCGCGACTACGAAATCGATAGAGTCACTCATCGTGCGAACCAGTTCAACCGGGACGGGCGTCACCATTCCACCGTCCATGAGCAGTCGTTCGTCTTTGTCCAACGGTGTGAAAGCAAGCGGAAAGCCCATCGTCGCGCGCATGGCATCGGGCAGGGACCCTGATTCAAGAATGACCTCTTCGCCGGTAACGATATCGGTGGCGATAGTTTTGAAGGGAATCGGCAGATTGTTGAAATTACCGGCCGCGTGGTAATTGGCTCGGGTAGTCCAGGCGGTGAGAATGGAGGTCAGTTTCTGTCCGGCGGTGAGAGCGCGCGGCACTACCGGCTTGAAGCCGTCGAACCGGATCGAGACCAGGTGTCGGCCTCGTTCTTCCCGCTGAGTCTGGAACATGGTCTGACGGGCCGGTTTGTTGGAAAATAACCCGTTAAGATCGAGATCACGCACCATCCGCGCCAGATCATCCGGGCTGTATCCGCAGGCGTAAAGGCCGCCTATTATTCCGCCGATTGATGTGCCCGCAATTGCTTCTACCTTGATACCCTTTTCATGGAACGCCTGCAGCACACCGATCGAGGCTATTCCCCGCGCGCCCCCGCCGGAGAGGGCGACCAATACCCGATGTTGTTCACTGTTGTCCTCCAGGCTCAACCCGTCAAGACCGCCGACCACGATCGAGGCATAGATTGCCCCCGGCCGTATCATGCAAAGCAACAGGGTAAGGCATATTATTAAAATAGTTTTCACTTGCCAAGCACGCGCTTCGGACGAATCATTAAGCAATTGTCGGTCCACGCCTCCAGAGGTAAAAAAGGTTGTCGGTCACCAAAAAGGAACTAAAAGATATCAAGTCTTTGCGTACGGTCAAGGGCCGCCGGACGCATCGACGTTTTTTGGCCGAAGGTGTTCGTCTGCTTGAGGAAGCGTTGCGTCATGATGTTATCCCGCGGCTGTTGCTTATCTCACCCTCGATGGTTTCACCACGGGGTTTGGAATTATACGAGGTGTTCAGATCAAAAAATATTCCGGTGGCGGAGATTTCGGCGCGGGAGATGAATGCTGTTTGCGACAGCGTCACTTCGCAGGGACTTTTGGGAATTTTTGATATCAACGAATACCCGGCAGCCGAACTTTCCGCCTCATCCGAACGTACTATTTTACTGTGTGAGAATATTTCCGATCCCGGCAACCTCGGAACAATAATCAGGTGTGCCCTTGCTTTCGGTTTCGGGATTATTTTGCTTGTGGGAAATTGCGCCGATCCTTTCGCTCCGAAAGTTGTGCGATCGTCGGCTGGTGCGATTTTCGGAGTCGGATTGTTTTATGCCGCGGCCGGTGAGGCGGTCGAACTGGTCAGACAGGGAAAGTTTCGGTTGATTGCAGCCGATGTCGGCGGTGATGAGAAAGGTCTGCACAAGATTATAGATCCGGGGAACCGTGTTGCGCTGGCTGTCGGGTCGGAAGCGGAGGGACTGTCGGAAACGATTGTGCAGGCCGCCGAAATTCGATGGCGGATCAGCCACGAAAAGAGCGTCGAGTCGCTCAATGCCGCCGTGGCGGCGGCCATTCTGATGAAGAATATTTATGACCGGATTAAAGGAAGCCAATGAATAACATCGTTGGATATATCGTTGTAGTCTCGATACTCGGTATATGTTTTCAGAACAGTGTAGCCCAGGAGATCACCGAGGAGTCGAAAGGGATGTTCGCCACCCGGGAGCAATACCAGACCGTCCGGCCCGGGCAGGGGAATATTCTGACCGTAAAATCGGCTGTCAGCCTCGGCGGGAAGTTAATGATTACGACGACCACCGAGGATCAGGCGAAGATGTCTTTCGTCAAAAAAGCGCAGACCCCGCGGCGCTCACGAGCGATAGATTATCTTGATCAGATTGCGGTCAATCTCGATCGCACGCCGACCGGACTGAAACTGGAAATGCGGGCGCCCAATCCTGCGCCGTGGCGTTCCGGTGAATCCGGGCTGGTCGAGGTGGTGCTGGAGCTTCCGGAAATGTTCAGTGTGGAGGTGGATGCTGTCTATTTCAATATCACGGCCGACGGACCTTTTCGATCTTTTGAAAGTATCAACTCACTCGGCAGAATCGATGTCGCTCATGTGTCCAGCCTGCTCAAAGTGGAAACAGCCAACCAGAGGGTGACCGTGACCGATATTTCCGGAGAAATCGAAGTTTCAACGACCAACGCCATTCTTACCGCAGAAGGGATAAGTAATCTGATCAAACCGCTCAAACTTCGCAACGACGGCGGAGATATCCGGGTGTTCGGACTTAAAGGGGGGGCGAATATCAAGAACGCTTACGGCCGGATCGAAATAATAGACTGGAATCCAGGCGATGAAAAGAGCTACATCCGGTGCAAATCCGGACCGATACTTGTCTCTCTGACTGAACTGACCAGGGGGGAGATACTTATTAACAATAAGTACGAGGATATTGAATTGACCTTACCGCGGGAGTTTTCAGCAGTGTTATCGCTGTCGGTTGACAGCGGCAGTAAGATAGAAGCCGACCATTTTGCTTTTACCACCCAACTGGTGGAACCGGACCGGCTGAACCTGGTCGTCGGTGACGGCGGCGGGTTGATCAGTGGGTCGATTCGAGGTAAAGGCAATATCCTGATTACGGGAGCGGACTGATTATGAAAAAAAATATCCTGAACTGTCTTACTACCACTCTCTGCTTCTTCTTTGTTTTCTCAGTTGCAGGCACGAAGGCCGCTCGTATTGTCGTGCCCCCGGAGATATTCTATTACCAGCCGGCCGCTTCTGTGTTCGGTTCCGAAGCGGCCTGGGTCAATCCGGCCGGGTTGGGGCGTTACAACGCGTCGAGTTTCCAACTGATGACCAGTTACAGCAATGACAAACTGGCCCGCAGTTGGGGCATGGTCACATCTCGGGAACGATTTGCCGTTGCCTACCGGTCGGTTTACAACCCTGACGGTGAGGATCTTAACGAATATGTTTTCGCTCTTGGCTCTGATTTCGGGGGGAGGACGTATATCGGCGGGTCCTACCGCTATTTCAAGAATGGTCCGCCGGAGTTACACAAGAAGCATCTGTGGAATATCGGAGTTATGGGCGGACGGTCCAACCTTCGCTGGGCGGCGGTATTCGAAAATCTCAACAGGAGTCGCAATCTCAACAATGACCGCACCGAGACTGAAATGCGCTACTCGATAGCCTACCGTCCGTCCGGTCCCCGGCTGACCCTGTCGGTTGATATGTTCCTTTCCACGGGCACCCGCCTGTCCAACGCCGATTTTGTTTATCATGCCGAGCTGGCGTCGAATAACGGTATCTACCTGCGCGGCTATCTCGACAGCGACAAAAACTTTCAGGCAGGCTTTCGCATTAACCTGTTGAAATACTTCGGCGGCGTCCAGGCTAATTTTACCAACAACAGTGACCACCGGTTTACCGATCTCTATGTCGGAGCCACCAGCCTGCGACAACCATCGATTATCCCGGAAAAAGGAAGACGGTTATCGCTCGACATATCCGGGTCGCTCTCGGAAAATCCCCCTAATCCGGTGTTTGGTCCGAAACGGATACCGTTTGCGCTGGTCATCATCGATATCTACCGGGCTGCTGAAGATCCGTCAATCAAAGAAATGCTGATCAATCTGCGGGGACTTTCACTCGGTTTCGGTCAGGCGCAGGAGCTTCGTCACGCTCTGGAGACATTTAAGAGCAAGGGTAAAAAGGTAACCTGTCATCTGTCTCGCGCCGGAAATATCTCTTACTATGTGGCCAGTGTCGCCGATCAGATACTGATATCACCGGTCGACCAATTGCGGCTGGTAGGGTTGAAGGCTGAACTTATGTTTATCGCCGGAAGCCTGGATAAGCTGGGGATCAGGGCTGATATTATGCAGGTAGGGACGCACAAGACAGCGGCCGAGCGTCTTACCCGCACGTCGTCATCGGAAGCCAACAGGGAACAGGTGAATCAGATTCTTGACGAGCTGTTTGATCAGCTTGTTACGACAGTAGCCGAAGGACGCAATCTCTCAGCCGACTCGGTTCGTCGTTTGATAGACAACGGTCCGTTCAACTCCCAACAGGCTCTTGAGTGTGGCCTGGTGGACGGGCTCAGTTATCGCGATGATATGGATCATGATTTTCTGAATCCGATGCCGCAGATTTCGTTCAAACGGTACATGACCGATACTCTCCTGGACGACGGCTGGCCGGAGAAGCCGGTGCTGGCAGTTGTTGTCGCTGAAGGAGAAATAAGTTCATCACGTGGTGAAAATCCGTTGAGGCGAAACGGCGCTGTAACACCGGCGTTGATGAGAAAAGGTTTTGCTCAGGCATTGCATCATCCGGATGTGGCCGGGGTTGTTTTGCGCATCAACTCCCCGGGCGGCTTAGCCTTAGCCGGCGAGGAGATCTACCACGTTACGGAAAATGCGGCCGAGCGCAAACCGCTGACAGTGTCGATGGCCAATGTGGCGGCTTCGGGCGGATACTACATTGCGATGAAATCGCGGCGCATCTTTGCCGATCCCGGCAGTATCACCGGTTCGATCGGCATCTTCGGCGGCAAACCGGATCTCAGCGGCCTCTATGATAAGATCGCTCTCGGCGCCGAGATTTATACACGCGGGCGTTACGCCGGGATGCTGAGCACCATGCGACCATTCTCCGACGATGAGCGCGAGAAGTATCTTTCACAATTACAGTCGTTCTATTCCCATTTTCTGGACCTGGTAGCCGAGAACCGCGGTCTCTCTGTTGACTCGGTGGACCTGCTGGCGCAGGGCCGGGTCTGGACCGGCCGTGAGGCGGCCGATAACGGCCTGGTCGATGAGCTGGGCGGACTGAAACAGGCACTTGACTTCGCCGCGGAGCAGGCATCGGTCGATGATTACCGGGTCGCTGTTTTTCCGCAGGTACGTCCATGGATTATTCTGCCCGGACGCTCCCTTTTTCAGACAGTGGCCGGTTTTATAACCGGCCGTTCCGATCGTGTTGAAAAAGCCGTGGATGATCTGCCCATGCTCACCGAGGAAGGTATCTACGCCCGGATGCCGTACGATCTTTATATTGAGTAAACAGGCCGGGTTGCAAAGATAATTTGGCTGTAATTGGAGTAGTTGTGGCAATCAAGTCTATAACACTGACTACCGCTTATAGATTGTGCCGTTGAATAGTTGCTGAGGATAACATGGCGAAGAATTACAGGATGTACTTGGGCGGACGCTGGGTCGACCGCAGGGATAAGATTACCGTAAAATCTCCCTACGACGGCGAGGTCGCCGGTCGGGTGGCGTCGGCTTCCAAAGACGACTATGCCGAGGCTGTCAGGATAGCCCATGAGACTTTTCAGATAACCCGCAATCTTCCGTCTTATCAGCGGGAGCGGACCTGTCTGGCCATTGCCGCGATGATAGAAAAAAATCACGAAGAACTGGCCGTGGCGATGTCCCGTGAGCTGGGCAAATCGCTCAGGGATTCGCGGGCCGAAGTTACCCGCAGCATCGGGGTGTTCCGGGTGGCCGGAGAAGAAGCCAAACGAGCAGGCGGTGAAATTATCGACCTGGACTGGTCACCCGGTTCCGAGGAACGGATGGGCCTGGTCAGGCGGTTCCCACGTGGAGTGATAGCCGGAATATCTCCGTTTAATTTCCCGTTGAACCTGGTCGCGCACAAAATCGCTCCGGCTATCGCCTCCGGCAATACGATTGTTCTTAAACCGGCTTCGAGCACGCCGATCATGGCGCTCAAGCTGGCCGAGATTATCGACCGGACCGATCACCCCAAAGGCGCGGTATCGATCCTGCCCGGTTCGGCTGAGGATGCCTCGCCGTTGCTTGAGGATCCCCGGGTGAAGCTGATCACTTTTACCGGTTCCTCCGAAGTCGGCTGGTGGATCAAAGAAAACTCCGGCAAAAAAGAGGTGGTGCTGGAACTCGGCGGTAATGCCGGGGTGGCAGTCGCCGATGACGCCGACCTCGAGTTCGCGACCACGCGACTGTTGGCCGGAGCCTTTGCGGTGGCCGGGCAGTCCTGTATTTCGGTCCAGCGTATCTATGTACATGAAAAAGTGTATAACCGGTTCCTTCGTCTTTTCAAAGCGAAGATAAAAAAACTGAAAGTCGGCAACCCGCTCAATCCGGCTACTGATATCGGCGCAATGGTTAGCTGTGAGGCGGCCCGCGACGCGATGGCTTTAGTCGATGAAGCGGTAGCCGGGGGGGCAAAGATCCTGCTGGGCGGCAGGGTACGGGGGGCCGTGATGCAACCGACCATTTTGACCGGGGTTAAGCGTTCCATGAAAGTCTGCCGCGAGGAAGCGTTCGCGCCGCTGGCGATTGTGGAACCGTATCGTAGTTTCAGGAAAGTGGTTGATGAGATCAATAACTCGGTCTATGGTTTACAGGCCGGATTTTTCACCAACAGATTGAAGGATGTTTTCTACGCCTTCAAAAATGTCGAGTGTGGAGGGGTGGTAATCAACGATATCCCGACTTACCGGGCCGATCATCAGCCGTATGGCGGCATGAAAGACTCGGGCCTGGGACGCGAAGGGGTGCGTTATTCCATCGAGGATATGACCGAGGTCAAAATCCTGTCGATGAATTTGAAAGATTATCGGAAAAAATAAGTTGCGAAAACATGCAGTAATTGACAACCTTTCAGGCACATAACAACAAACATGATAAACGAACATCACAGGAGTTTCAGAAATGGATAAGCATATTCAGGTACTGGGAGTTCTTTACATCGTATTCGCCATCATGGGGTTCTTGGGCGCCGGAATCGTATTTGTGGTTTTCGGCCTCGGGGGCGCCATTACGCAGGATGATGAGGCCGGACTGTTGGTCGCAGGGATGGGCGGTTTTATCGCTATGATTATTTTGATCTCTTCGATCCCCTCTTTATTCACCGGGATCGGGCTTCTGAAACGGCGCAACTGGGGCCGGATACTGGGCCTGGTGATGTCGTTTTTCAACCTGCTGAGTCTGCCGTTCGGTACGGCTTTGGGTATCTATGGGATCTGGGTGTTGTTCAAAGATGAGACGATACGGATATTTTCCGGCCAGCCGCCGGTGGCACAACCATAGAAAGCAAATAATTGAAACGGCAACTTATCTCATCAGCGTCACCCTTTGAGAAATCGATCGGTTTCTCGCGAGCCGTAAGAGTGGGCAATACCATCGCGGTTTCCGGTACCGCTCCGATCGCACCCGACGGCACTACCGCCTGTCCGGGGGATGTCGGCGGACAGGCCCGGCGTTGCCTTACGATTATCAAGGAGGCAATCGAACAGGCCGGCGGGTCTTTGTCCGATGTCATACGTAC
>JAJRTA010000047.1 GCA_024278515.1 Candidatus Zixiibacteriota bacterium | reverse complement strand
CCTCGATCTGGAATATATCGATAACTGGTCGCTCTGGCTCGATGCCAAGATACTGGCCCGGACGATACCTGCCGTGATCAAAGGGTCCGGCAGTTGATCGCAGTCAGGGATTAGCGTTGCCGTCGATCAGTAGTACCCGTATTGCATAGGATGCTTTTATGAACAAGTCAGTTATCCGCAGGATCATACTGATACTGCTCTTTCTTGTTTTCGCCTCGGCTTCAGCAGCGGCGGAGTTGCTCCCCCTTGGCAGTCCCGAGTATGATTTTTTGTATAAACGGTTCCAGCGTCTCGATGCCCTGACACTCGACCGGTATGATTTTCAGTTGGGACCCTATTCATTGGACCGGGAAGATTTGAATCTCGGGCCGATCTCCACCCTGAAGGGAATACCGCGACGCAGGCTGTTGATCTCGGCGTCCCTCGGTGAGAGTTTCAGGAGCGTCAAAGAGTCATCAGCCCGAAGTCTGGAATCATTCCGTGGCGCTGTTGCTGCTCAACCGGTGAAGAAAGTGTTCGTGTACGGGAACTTCGTTCTTGATGAAGCCCGGGCGCAGGATGAAACCTATACCGGCAAGAAATGGCGCGGTTTTGCCGGTGGAGTCGAGAATGCTTTCGCCCAGTTGCGCCTTGAGCATTTCCGGATGACGGTCGGGCGCTTCGCTTCGTTCTGGGGTTTGCCCAACTCGCTGGTGCTGGCCTCGAATGTCAACCTCGACGGGTTCGCCTATCGTGTCAACTGGGGCCGCCTGACATTGTCCTACCGACTGGCCCGGCTGGACGGTTTGAACCCGGACGAGGACAGTGTCGCACAATACGAAAACAGATTCTTCGCCGGTCACCGTCTGGACATCGACCTGCACCGGCGTCTGCGTGTCGGTTTTTTTGAAACCATCGTCTTCGGCGGCCCCGGTCGCCAGGTAGAGTTCAATTATATGAATCCACTGATCTTTTTTCATGGATCCCAACTCAACGAGGGGACCAACGACAACAGCATGATCGGGTTCGATTTTACTTTCAAACCGAAGACCGGGTACAAACTCTACGGCCAGCTATTGATCGATGATTTCCAGATTGATAATCGTGAACAACAGGACCAGGAACCAAATGAAATCGGCCTGATCTTCGGAGCGCACCTTGTTGATCTGTCGCCGTCGTTCGATCTGCGGATTGAATACAGCAAAGTTACCAACCGTACTTTCAACCAGGTACATTCCCGCAACCGTTATCTCTATCACGGCCAACTGCTGGGCGGAGCCATGGGGAACGACTACGATCATTGGTCGTTCGAGCTGACCCGCTGGCTTGGTTCGTTCCTTGCGGCTTCACTTATGTTCGATATACATCGCCAGGGGGAGGGAAGGGTGGCCGATCGGTGGAGCAGCCCCTGGATGGAGGTTGACGGCGCCTACTCGGAACCATTCCCGACCGGTGTCGTCGAAACCAGCCGTACGGTAGCTGTCAGATTGAACGGCTTTATCGGCAACAACTTCTATATTGATGTGCAATCCGGTCTCGACCGCCGGGACAACTATCTGAATAATCCGGATGTGGAGAAAACGCTTCCCTTTGTTCATGTGCGATTTTCGTCGTTTTTATTTGCTTCAATTGATATAGATTGAGCGCCGATCTGAGTATTCTGCATGAGGTCTGCAGGTTACCATCATATCCTTCCATGGATTGTAAAGGGAACTTCTCGGGGCAGCTTTTGTTATTGAGCCTGTTATAGAAACAGGATCGAAACGAAAGGTCTCTTTATCCATTCTCGCATGAATGTTTATCGCACCATCACTATGTTGCTGACAGCACTCGCTCTGTCAGCCGCTCAAGGGGCTTGTGTATCTAAAAAGGAAGAATCAATGGCCCGTCCCGACACCACGCAGTATGAATTCACCAATCACCTGATCAACGAAAGCTCGCCGTACCTGCTTTCTCACGCCCACAATCCGGTTGATTGGTATCCCTGGGGGGACGAGGCGCTGGAGCGCGCCCACAGGGAAAACAAACCGATCTTTCTGTCGATCGGATATTCCGCCTGCCACTGGTGCCATGTAATGGAGCGGGAATCGTTCGAAAATGAAACCGTCGCTGCGGTACTGAACGATAACTTCATCAGCATCAAGGTCGATCGTGAACAAAGGCCGGACCTGGACAGAATTTATATGGCCTTTACAACGGCTATGACCGGACGGGGCGGCTGGCCGATGTCGGTCTGGCTGACACCTGACCTGAAGCCGTTCTACGCCGGGACTTACTTCCCCGCGGTGCCGAGCTACGGGCGGCCCTCCTTTCTGCAACTGATCAACGAAATCGCGCGCGTGTACCGGGAAGACCGGAATCGTATCAGCGAGCAATCAACGCTTTTGTTTCGGCAGGTCGAAGCACGTATCAACACGAGCCTTACCCCGTCTGATCTTCATATCGACATGATGGAGCAGGCGGTCGGATCGCTTCGGGCAAATTTCGATGAACAGTACGGCGGGTTCGGCGACCAGCCGAAATTCCCGCACGCTGTGGAACTCGAACTGTTTCTGCGATATTTTCACCGTACTGGCGACTCCTCTTATATGACGATGGTTGAGCAGGCGCTTAAGGCTATGGCCGACGGCGGCATATTCGATCATCTCGGCGGCGGCTTTGCCAGGTACAGTACCGACCGCTGGTGGCTGGTGCCGCATTTTGAAAAAATGCTCTACGACAACAGTCTGTTGGTATCGACCTACACCGAAGCTTATCGGATCACCCACGATGAACGTTATCTCGATGTTATCCGGCGCACACTCGACTGGATGCTGGATGAGATGACTGATGAAACCGGCGGCATTTATTCATCCCTTGATGCCGACAGTGACGGGGAAGAAGGGAAGTTCTACCTCTGGCGTCCGGATGAAATAGAGACGGTTCTCGGAGTCGATGACGCGAAGCTCTTCAACGCATACTATAATGTCACCCGGGGAGGTAATTTCGAGGGGCGTAATATTCTCAATGTCAACGGAAACTCATATCGGGTACGTGACGAGTCCGGTCATGATGATTTTGACCGCTTTCTGAAAGACTGCCGAACCAGGCTGCTGGCCGCTCGCGCAACACGGGTCCGCCCCCTGACTGATGACAAGATCCTTACATCATGGAACGGCCTCGCCCTTAGCGCCCTGTGCCGGGGTTATCAGGTAACCGGCGATAAAAGGTACCTCGATGCGGCTGTCAACAACGCTGTCTTTGTCAGGTCGCAACTGTTCAGAAAGGGAAAGCTGACCCATACCTTTCGCAAAGGGCAGCGAACCGAAGGCGAGTTTCTTGAGGACTATTCCTATTACACCGAAGGACTCCTGCACCTGTTTGAGACCGCTTCCGACGACAACCTCCGCTGGCTTGAGTTCGCACGCATACTCGGCTCGAGAGCGGTTGAACTGTTTATGGATGACGACGGTGTCTGTTACCTTCGACCGGAATCCGCGAACGACTTGATCGTGCGCCCGGTCAGCGATCTTGACGAATCCACACCATCCCCCGCTTCTGTGCTGGCGCTTGCCCTTCTTAAACTGAACAGGCTGACTGATGAGCGAGCCTTTCTTGAAGCAGGCGAGAAAATACTTCATGCGCTTTCTGGACGAATGAAAACCCAGTCATCCGGTATGGCCTCGGCCATGATTGCCCTTGACTACTTTCTGTCGGACAAAATAGAAATTGTCCTTGTGGGCGGCGGCTCCGAGTACGATAAAATGCTTAAAAGTCTGTTCATGTCATATATCCCGAACAGATTGATCGCTCACGTAGCAGATGCCGATAAAAGGACGCTTCCCCTGTTCGAAGGACGCATCTCAAACGACGGCCGGGCTCAGGCGTATGTCTGCCGCAATTCTGTCTGCAATCTTCCGGTATCTTCAGCCGAGGAGTTGAAAGCGCAGATTGGCAACCTGTAATATCCGACGCCACGTTTTTTTGACTTTTCATTCTGCCGGCGACAGGCTATCATTCAAATGATTCATCGCATATCAGGACCGGTTTTTCTCGGTCCTTTGGTATAAAAGAAAGGATATACGATGCTCTTCAGATATGGTGTCATAGTAACAACTCTCGGCCTCTTGCTGGCGTCAATGGCGGGCGCGCAGGCTGACCGGATAACCGTATGCGGTTTTTCCGCACCCTACCCGAAGTCGCTGGAACGATTCTCCGGTGAGACATCGGCGCCGGTAATCATGGATGATATAATTACCGAAGCGATACTCGATATCAACGAGCAGGGGGAAGTTACGAAAGTGTTGTGCGACTCAACCCTTTCGGACAGAATTGTCAGCTACGTAAAACCTTACCTGAGCAGAATTGAGTTCGTTCCGGCAGATTTCGAGAGCGGCAACACGGGTTCGCGGTTACCGGTAGAGTTGCGTTTGAAAGCCACCTCACCGTGGCCGGTTTTCACCTTTCCGCTTGACACTACCGGAGAGGTCGGCGACTGGTCCCTGTTCGATCGCTGTCTGGCGCTTAACGAAATAATACCGGCAAAAATCAAAAGATTTGAGTCTTATTTTGGCGCGCCCAATATTGACACGACTTCAGAGCAGTACTGGTATGTCCTGTGCCGGGTGGAACTGGACAGCATCGGCGCGGTGAAAGAACGTGAGGTCGTCTTGTCCACCTACGATAAAGTAGCCGAACAGATCAGCACCGCCACCCTCTGG
>JAJRTA010000046.1 GCA_024278515.1 Candidatus Zixiibacteriota bacterium | reverse complement strand
GATAGCGACGATCTCCAAATACTGAGAAACCAGCTTGCGGAAAATTGGGATGCTCCAATTATTGTTACCACGAGTGTCCAACTTCTGGAGTCACTGTTCGCCAACCGTTCTTCATCGTGTAGAAAGCTTCACCGGCTGGCCGGCGGGTCGCCCCCCATGCGGGGGCGTGGATTGAAACTGGCTGGTTCAACCGTTTGCTAAAAGTGGCGGGGCAGGGAATTGCGGCCGGTTAAACGAATGATGATAACACCATGTTCCCAAAGGAGATACACGAAATGCCGGATCCTGGCATTAAAGTTTTTACCATTACATAACTCCTTTTTTACCTTGACTTTTCAGCCCTGTTTTCATAAGCTTCGAGGCTGTGATTATAGATTTTCGGGAATTTGAAACGTTCCCTGCCAAAAAGGTCCTGGTGGGCGGCCCGGAAAAGATTTCCCTGGATTACCAGGGGGTTCACAGCGCGACTCAGGTCGAAGTCGACCTCTCGATCCAGAAGTCCGGTGAAGAGTTCTTCTGTCAGGGACAGGTCGCGGCCAGGGTCGCAGTTGAATGCGCGCGATGTCTGAAGCTGTTTGAAGCTGATGTGAACGGCACGCTCGATTTTATCGTCTGTTCGATTGAGTACCACGAAGCTAACGCTCGTGAAGCGGTTGATGCGGAAGATTACGTTCATTTTGCGGATCAGGCGATGCGCGCAAATATAGTTGAAGTGGTGCGGCAGGCGGTATTGCTTGAA
The DNA here is from genome assembly GCA_024278515.1 of Candidatus Zixiibacteriota bacterium. Classification (GTDB taxonomy): domain Bacteria; phylum Zixibacteria; class MSB-5A5; order GN15; family FEB-12; genus JAJRTA01. The sequence goes on along the minus strand of JAJRTA010000046.1, from coordinate 20,011 downwards.
ATCGACATGATGCCCCTTTGTTCCGATGATTGCCGCGGCCTTTGCGTCCGGTGCGGCAGGAATCTGAATGAGGGTGACTGCGGCTGTTCCGGGGATGAAATTGACGAACGCTGGGCGGCTTTGAAAGATTTTATGCCGCCTCGCCAGCAAACTGACAACAAATAGATAGTAAATAATTGAGGATTGATCCATGGCTCTGCCAAAGAGAAGACATTCCAAGGCCCGCGGACGGAAACGCCGCACCAACTGGAAGATCAGTGCCCCGAACGTAATCGAGTGTCCGCACTGTCATCAGGCAAGACTCCCGCATCATATCTGTTCGCATTGCGGGTATTACGATGGTCGTGAAGTTATTTCGGCCCGACCGGAATAGCCGCACGATTCTTGTTTCAGGCGATAAGCAGCCCCCAGGAGGTTGATGACAGACTCCAGGAAACATACGGTCGTACTTGATGTCATGGGCGCCGACTCAGGTGAGGTGGGGATAATCGACGGTGGTGTCGAAGCGGCCCGGTCGGTGGGCCGGACACTGCATGTTATTCTGGCGGGAGACCGGGCCATAATTGAGTCAAGGCTCGGTGAGACCGAAAATGTCCCTGAAAATGTCAGTGTCGAACATGCCGCGAGTATGGTTCCGATGCACATGGCGGCCAGTGACGGCGTTCGCATCAAAGACAGCTCCATCAGGGTCGGGTTGGAGCTGGTCCGTGACGGCAAAGCCGACGCTTTTGTATCGCCCGGCAACACCGGCGCGGTGATGGGCACTTCGCTTCTGACGCTCGGGCGGATCGAAGGGGTCAGCCGTCCGGCTATTACCGGCGCGTTTCCGACCTGGACCGGTCGGCCAACGGTTGTACTTGATGTCGGCGCCAATGCCGACGGCAAGCCGGCCCATCTGTCTCAGTTTGCCGTCATGGGGTCGGTTTACTATTCGGTCGTGTTTGGCGAGGAGTCGCCGCGGGTCGGCCTGATTTCGATCGGTGAAGAACGTTCCAAGGGGAACGAACTGATCTTCAATGCGCATAAATTATTGAATAACTCGAAAATCAATTTTGTCGGTAATATCGAAGGTCGTGATATTTTGTCCGGTACGGTGAATGTTGCGGTCACCGACGGTTTTACCGGGAATGTCATACTTAAGTTCGCCGAGTCCATACGGCCATTTCTGGTGAAAACGATGCAACGTCAGATTCAGACCAATATTTTCTCAAGAATCGGTGCGATTTTGCTTCTGCCTTTTTTGCGAAGGATGCGCAGCCGGTTTGATTATGCCGAAGCAGGCGGCGCGCCTCTGTTGGGTGTCAACGGCGTGGTGATAATATGCCACGGCGCTTCGAACGCCCGGGCGATATGTAACGGCATCAAACTGGCCCACGAACTTGCGTCGCGGGGCCTGTTGAAACGTATCAGGGACGAACTGGTAACAAACCATTTTGGACGGAATAATGGCACAACAAGTGAGAGCCAGAATAATCGGGACGGGATCATTCACTCCTCCTAAGAGGATGACCAACGCCGATTTCGAGAAAATTGTCGACACCTCTGATGAATGGATCATCACGCGCACCGGTATCCGGGAGCGACGTATAGCCGACAATGGAACCCAGTCATCGGACATGGCCGTCGAGGCCACGCGTCGTGCGCTGGAAATGGCCGAATGCAGCGACGAAGAGATCGAAGCTATTATCGTGGGAACTGTCACCCCGGATTACCGGCTTCCTTCAACCGCCTGCGTTCTGCAGGAGAAAATGGGTTTCCCGAATGCGGTAGCCTTTGATACGGTCGCCGCCTGCACCGGGTTTATCAATTCCCTGTCTATCGGGCGATCCTTCATCGAATCCGGAGTTTACAAAAAAGTCCTGGTGATCGGGGTGGAAAAACTGTCCAGCATAACCAATTACAAAGATCGCAATACCTGTGTGTTGTTCGGCGATGCCGCTGGCGCCGCCATTCTGGGCCCCAGCGAAAACGGGCGCGGAGTGGTGTCCACTTTCATGAAATCGGACGGCAAGTTGCGTGAATGGCTCTGGATGCCGACCGGTGGGGCGGTTAATCCATACACACCCGATTTCACTTTCGACGGCTCGGACAAGATATACATGAACGGCTCCGAGGTTTTCAAGGTTGCGGTTCGTCAGATGTGTGACGCCGCCCTGCGGGTGATCAAGGGCGCAGGCCTGCAACCGTCCGATGTTTCGGTAGTTGTCCCGCACCAGGCTAACATTCGCATCATCGAAGCGCTGGCCAAACGGCTCGGCGTCGGTATGGATAAAGTAGTTCTCAACATTGACAAATACGGCAACACCTCGGCTGCTTCGGTTCCGCTGGCGCTTGATGAAGCCAACCGGGAAGGACGGTTGAAACCGAATGACAATGTCCTGATGGTGGCGTTCGGCGGTGGTCTGATCTGGGGTGCTGCTCTGGTAAGGTGGTAAACAAGTGAGTAAGAGTGTTCTCTTTTTTCCGGGTCAGGCTTCTCAGTATGTCGGCATGGGCCGTGACTTGTATGAAGCGTCAACCGAAGTACAGCAGCTTTATCAACTGGCCTCTGATGAAATTGGCGTGGATATCGCCAAACTTTCATTTGAAGGGCCGGCCGAAGAACTGAAAAGAACCCGTTTCACCCAACCGGCTATTCTGCTTCATTCATTGGCTGTGCTGATCCATCTGGGTGATGACCTTCCCTCCTTCGACTTTGCCTGTGGACATTCCCTGGGTGAGTACGGCGCTCTGGCCGTCACCGGTGCGATGACGTATGAGGATGCCGTCAAGGCTGTGGTGCGTCGAGCATATCTTATGGAAGAAGCCTGTCAGGCTCAGCCGGGAACGATGGCTGCTGTTATGGGGCTGGATGAAACCCGGATTATGGAAGTATGTGAAAAAGCCTCGGTGGTCGGTACGGTCGTTCCGGCCAATTTCAATTCCAATAATCAAATCGCGGTGTCCGGGTCGCTTAAGGCGGTACAGGAAGTGGTCAGGCTGGCCAAAGAGGCTGGCGCTAAACGGGCGCTTATTCTCGAAGTAGGCGGCGCTTTCCATTCGCCGCTTATGGCGCCGGCGCGACAGGGTCTTGAGGACTATCTGGCCGGGATGATAATCAACCCGCCTACCCGACCGGTTGTGGCCAATGTTACGGCTCAACCCGTGACCGACGGCGAAAGTATCAGGAAGCTTCTGGTGGAGCAGGTCACATCACCGGTGCGCTGGTCGCAGACGATGAACTACCTCGTCGACCATGGCGTCACAGAGATCACGGAAATCGGTCCCGGCAGGGTATTGTGCGGACTGGCCAAACGTGATATGCGACCGGAACAATCAATTAATTTTGACAAACTGAGCGACATCGAATCGTTTATCGGCGTTACTGCCTGATAGACGGACGATGGAAGACCGAGGGACTTATGAGTTTTGACAATAAAACGGCCATTGTGACCGGTTCCGGTCGAGGTATCGGCAGGGTTATTATATCGCAACTGGCGGCGGCCGGAGCCAACGCCGTGGTCAGCGATATCGATCCCGCCACATGTGAGGAAACGGCCAAAGAACTCGGGGCGAAGGCTATCGCCTGCCCGGCCAATGTTGCCAGTCAGGATGATATCGAACGGCTTTTCAAAACGGCAATGGATAAGTTCGGCAGTGTTGATATCGTGGTAAACAATGCCGGAATTACCCGCGATGGTCTGATGATTCGGATGGATGAAAAGGACTGGGATACGGTACTTGACATCAATTTGAAAGGAGCCTTTCTTGTCACGAAAACCGCCGCCCGGATCATGATGAAACAGCGACGTGGTCGAATTGTTAACATCAGTTCGGTGGTGGGACTCACCGGTAACGCCGGGCAGGCCAATTACTCGGCGGCCAAAGCGGGACTGGTGGCCCTGACCAGGACGGCGGCCAAAGAGTTGGGCGCTCGCGGTGTGACCGTGAATGCCGTGGCTCCCGGTTTTATTGAGACCGAAATGACGGCCGTGTTACCTGAGGCTGCCCGCGAATCGTTCCTGCGAAATATCGTGCTGGGACGCGCCGGGACACCGGACGATGTCGCCGCCGCCGTTGTGTTTCTGGCCTCGGATGAAGCGGCCTATATCACCGGACAGGTGCTGTCGGTCGACGGCGGCATGGTGATGGCTTAGAGAAGAATAAGAAAAAAACAGATATAGCGTTTACAAGGAGTGAACAGATGTCAATCGAAGCAAAAGTAAAAGAGCTTATTGTCGAGCAGTTGGGGGTCGAAGCATCCCAGGTCACGGAAACGGCCAGGTTCGTCGATGATCTCGGCGCTGATTCTCTTGATACGGTGGAACTGGTGATGGCTCTTGAAGAAGAGTTCTCAATAGAGATCCCTGATGAAGACGCTGAAAAGATTACTTCGGTCGGGGATGCCATCAAATACATCAATGAACATGCTGAAAAAGCGTAACCCCCGTATCAAAGAGGGATTATGAACAACAGTGCGGCCTCAAAACGAGTGGTCGTCACCGGAATGGGGGCGCTTACGCCGCTGGGTAATACCGTCGAGGAAACATGGCAGGCTTTGCTGGAAGGCAGGTCGGGTGTGGCCGAGGTGACCCGGTTTGATGTCAGCGACTACCCCACACGAATTGCGGCCGAAGTCAAGGGGCTGGATCCGTCCGATGTGATCGACAAGAAGGATCTGAGACGGATGGATCTGGCCGAACAATACGCTATTATAGCTACCGACCAGGCTCTTAAACATGCCGGGCTTGATCTTGAATCAATAGACCTCGACCGGGCCGGAGTCGTTATCGGGTCGGGGATCGGCGGGATAACCACGTTCGAGCAGCAGCATGAACGTCTGTTGAAAGGTGGTCCCAGTAAAGTATCACCGTTCTTTATCCCGATGATGATCACCGATATGTGCGCCGGGTTGGTTTCGATCCGGTACAACCTGCGCGGTCCCAACTACGCCACTGTATCGGCGTGTGCGTCCTCAGCGCATGCTATCTCGGATGCGTTCAAGATCATCCAGCGCGGCCAGGCCGATGTCATGATAGCAGGAGGCGCCGAGGCGACAATCACGCCGGTATCGATGGCCGGTTTCTGTCAGGCCAAGGCGATGTCGACCCGCAATGATGAACCTGAACGGGCTTCACGTCCCTTCGATAAAGAACGTGACGGTTTCGTCATGGGGGAAGGGGCGGCTATTATTATTCTCGAATCTTATGAACATGCCAAATCGCGTGGTGCCACTATTTATGCCGAGATTCTCGGTTCCGGCATGACCGGCGACGCCCATCATATTACCGCGCCGCATCCGGAAGGTCACGGAGCCAGGCGGGCGATGGCCGTGGCTATCGAAGATGCCGGGTTGACACCGGATAAAATCGATTACGTCAACACCCACGGCACCGCGACCGGTCTTGGGGATATTGCCGAAACCAAGGCGATCAAATATGTGTTGGGGGATCACGCCTACGAGGTTCCCTGCAATTCCACCAAATCGATGTCCGGTCATCTGCTGGGCTCGGCCGGGGCGATCGAAGCGATTGCGACCGTGATGTCGATCCATGACGGGGTCGTGCATCCGACTATCAATCTCGACTACCCCGATCCGGACTGTGATCTGGATTACGTACCGCAGAAGAAACGGGAGGCGAAGATTAACTATGCGCTGACGAACTCTTTTGGTTTTGGAGGGCACAACGTCACCTTAGTGATCGGCAGCGTCAACGGCACCGGATAGGTGTGGATGAAGTTTTTTGACAACTTAAGGAAGATTCTGGGTGCGTCGACCAGGGCGCACTCAGCGGATCTTTCGGCCGTGCAGGATTTGCTGGGATACCATTTTCGCAACCCTGATCTTTTGTTGCTCAGTCTCACCCATAGATCCTACTCGCGGTTTGACCAGCATAACTCTCCTTCCAACGAACGTCTTGAGTTTTTGGGTGATTCCGTTCTTGGTTTGGTTATCGCCGACCAACTGTTTCGCGACAACCCCGACTTGCGGGAAGGGGAGCTAACCAAGACCAAGGCCAAACTGGTTAACGAAGTCGCGTTGTCTTCAGTGGCCTCTGAGATCGGCTTGAGTAACTACCTTAGATTATCACCGGAGGAAGAACGGGCCGGAGGACGTCAGCGGCCATCTATCATTTCGGATGCTTTTGAATCCGTTATTGCCGCTGTCTATCTCGATGGCGGCCTTGCTCCGGCGCGTGATGTTATTCTCAGATTGATTTACTCCCGTCGGGAAGAACTTGTTTCGGACGCCGCCCAGAGAAATTACAAAGGGGAGCTTCTGGAACTGACCCAGTCGCGTGGGGAAGGGGCGCCCCGTTACGATGTTCTGGCCGCTGAAGGACCGGACCACCGCAAAACTTTCAGTGTCGCTGTCTATGTGGCCGGTCACTGCGTTGGCACCGGAGAAGGGTCCTCGAAAAAAGAAGCCGAGCAACATGCCGCCGCGGAAGCGCTCAAGCGGTTCAAGGATGACGCCGTTTCCTGAGTCTTTGTTCATTATCCGCCTGTTGTGTCGGAGACAGGTATCTCGATTTATTCATCTTCACATTACGCAGTTGAGTTGAGACGCATCCTTTTGAGATTTCAACAACGGAGTCAGGGATGTCATCACAATCGTAGGATCATTCAGGCCGATATTTTATGTTGACTTGTTTTTCAAAAAGATGTTTATCGGTGCGTCTGAACGGATGTTCGTGTAATTGCGCACGGAGCTATCCGACGGATTAGAAAAGAACCGTTAACCCTTTTTGAGGAGCATCATCGAATGCGCAAAGCAACAAGGAAAAAACCGGTCCGGAAAACAGCGGCAAGAAAAACCACCCGCAAGGCCGCACCGCGCAAAACCACGAGGAAAAAAACCGGACGACCCGGCGTGAAACCGTGGAGCGCCGCGGAACTGGCCATGCTGAAGAAGGCGTACAAGACGACCACCGCGGCCGCTATCGCCAAGAAACTGAAAAGAACCCTCTCCTCGGTAAAAGCCAAGATCCGGGTCCTGGGTCTGTCCAAACCGGCCTCGGCAAGGAAGGCTGCTCCGAAGCGCAAGGCAACCACCCGGCGCAAAGCAGCCCCGAAACGCAAGGTTGCAAGAAAGACCAAAGCCAAGGCCAAACGTAAACCGGCCCGCAGGGCGACCACCAGTCGTAAACCTGCGCGCAAAGCGACCGCCCGGAAAAAGGTAACGCGCCGGAGACGTTAAGGGACCTGAGCAGGATCTCATTTTCCTGCTTTCCTGCAATACATTGTTCGTAAGAGCCCGCTTTTAGCGGGCTTTTTCCTGTCGGTCGTTTTGCGGGACTCTTCAGACGCTTGACAATCGAGAGCGAGTTCGACATATTCGCCCGAAGACAAACTGGACAGGTATCGGACTTCCGTTAAGGAGCGAAAATGAATATTGTCGTGTTGATGAAACAGGTTCCGGAGATAGCGCTGATCAAGGTTGATGAAGCCGCCAACAAAGTGGAGCTGCCGCAGGGACCGGGGACGGTCAATCCGTTTGATGAATACGCTATCGAAGAAGCGTTACGTATAAAAGAAAAGACCGGCGGAACGGTCAGCGTGATGTCGGTAGGTACCGAACGAGCCGATTCCGCTCTTCGGGCCTGTCTGGCCCTGGGGGTTGATGAAGCCTATTTGCTTTGTGATGAGAGTTTCAACGGTTCCGATCCGCAGGCGGTCGGACGTATCCTTGCCGCCGGAGTGAAAAAGCTCGAAAGCTGTAATTTGATTCTGGCCGGTAAGCAGGCGGTCGATTCCGACGCAGCCCAGGTTCCGGCGGTGGTAGCGGCGCTTTTGGATATGCCGCAGGCGATGTTTGTGCGCAAGTTCGAGTCGGTCGATGAAAACTCGGCCACGGTACAACGCACGACCGAAGAAGGTTACGATCTGATCGAACTCAAACTGCCGGCCGTAGTATCGGTGGTAAAAGAAATCAATGAACCGCGTCTGCCGTCACTTAAGGGGAAGATGGCGGCCAAGAAAAAGACAATCACAATCTGGACCGCCGCCGATCTGGGTATTGATACCACCGGCATAGGCGAATCTTCGTTCACCCGGACGACAAAAGTAGCCCCGCCGCCGCCGCGCCCTTCCGGTGAGATGATCGAAGGAGAGACGCCGGAAGAGATCGCCGGCAAGCTGTTCGATAAGCTTCGAGAAAAAAAAGTGCTGTAGATCGACAAGCCGCCTCCGGGCGGCTTTTTTTGTGGGTGGGATACTCTATGTCAGAAGCCTGAAGGCAGGCTTTGCCGGATAGGCGGGCTCCCTTGTCATAATTATTAACGTTTTGATAACTATTACGATGAAGTTTTAAGGTTTTCATGCGCAGTTTTCATATTTGACTGTCTCCCGATCCTGCCGATATATACGAGTAGATGCTTTACAAGTGGAAACATATACTTGTGCTTAGTCTGGTCCTGGGAATCATTCTGTTTACAGTTGGTTCGTCGGTCCGGGCCGGATCGGCTGATCTTATAGACTATGCCCTGTCCGATATCAGGGTATTGTATGTTTACGACGATGATCATTCAATCGACTGGCCGACTTTGTATTTTCTCAATGACGAGTATGGTTGTCGGCTCGACCTGGTCAGGCTGCAATCCCACACCCAGTTCTACCCCTCGATCAGGTCGCTTGAGGATCGGGAAATATACATGCACCACTTGTTTGTGCCCAACGACAGCACGTCGACAGACGAGGTTGTCGACTATCTTTTTGCCGACCGCCGTCCCGATCTTGTCTTGTTCGGGCCGAATCTGAAGAGCGCCCCGGCCAGGTCTCTGAAAGAACATCTTATCAACCTGCCGCAGTCCTACTCGCTGCTATTTAACATACTTAAGTTGTTCGAGTTTATTTCGGATGAACGCGATCGAAACGACCCGGCCAATACGGTGGTAATCAATGTCCGCGGGGCGGCCCGTCGCTACCAGAACCGTATGGACAATGAGATTCCGCGTCTGGCCGACAGTTACTACACTGAAGAAATCGGAGTCGGGATACTTTCGCACTATCGGTTGTTGAAATCATACGTTGACATAACCGGCAACAAGTCGGATTTCCTCGGCGGTATTCCGACCAACCGTCTCGAAGCGGTGATCAAACGGCTTACCATCGAGGGACCGCGCAGTAAAATACTTCTTGAGCAGGCCGGACGATTCCGGGATGATTTCACTGCGGCCAAAGAGGCCGCCGGTCGCGAAATGGTCGATCTTCTGGTTGACGGTTACGACGCCGTTCTCGAACTCAGGGAGGCGGCCCGGAGCGCTCCCGACGATCCCCTGAAATCAGCATTGCTCGCTTTCCTTAAGCGCACTCTTTACCGTGCCGAACGGGCAACACTCGACGCGGTTGGTGTCCACTGGGAAGTACGTATCTCACTGAGAGATTCACCGCACGGTACCAGGGCCAAGGTGGTGCTGGCCGTGTCGGTTGACGGACCGTCCGAAGTGGATATCACCTCGGTACAGTTCCTGTCTCCGAACGATACGGTAAGGATAACTCTGGACAGTGTTCCGCGCACTGTAGTGCCGCATCAGGCTTATGTACGACAGTACCTGATCGATATCGATGCGGATCAGCTCCGGACCAATGAGCCGGATTCGCTGACATTCCTGACGACACTCAAGTATGGACGCACGCCTTTGCAACTGACCAACAGCCTGCCATTGAAAGAACTGCCTGATCTGAGGGTCCAATTCGATCCGGAGTTTTTCTTTGTACCGCCGGTGGCGCAGCTGGATGTTGACCGGATCGTGTCCTCGATGGCCTGGAATATCGTGATAACCAAACCGTCTGAACAGTCCGGCGATGTTCATATCAAGCTGACCACCCCGCGCGGTATATTCGCTGGAGCGTACACTACCGATCTGTCACTGGAAAAAGGAACCACCTACCGGCGTGTGCGCATCCCGTTCAGCATCTCCAATCTGTTCGAACCCGGTATTCATTATCCGAAGGTCTCTCTGATCGTTGATGGGCAGGTGGCCGCTGCCGATACCGGACGCATACGGATGGCCGCCTTCAGTATCGATGAACGCCGAACAGTGGCCTTTCTTCCTGATTCCACAGGAGCGCTCGAAGATTGTCTGGGCATGACGACGGTATCGTATCGTCCTCTTACCCGGCGCAGCCTGATGACTTCCGATCTTTCAGCTTATGACGTACTGCTGATCGGTTCCGGTGCGGCCCGGGATTTCTCCGAGCTATCCGATGCACGCGACCGTTTCGAGGCGTATATCCGTGGCGGCGGATCTTTGGTGGTGTTCGGGCAGGATTATCAATGGCCTCATTACGCGCTCCCGTTTATGCTGGTGCCGTCACTCGAACAACTTCCACCGACGAAGATCTCAGTTGAGATACAGAAAGCCAGCATTCTTTCCCGGCCATATAAGATATCGGTTGAAGGATTAACCAAACGGCTTGGAGGAACCAGCCGTTTCGCGGCGGCGGTCGTTTCTCCGTCGGAAAAGGTTCTGACTACTCCCTCCGGGGCGACACTGTTGTCGGTGTCCCGACTCGGTGACGGTCAGATGATCTATTGCGGGCTTCCTTTGTTCGAGATGATCGGTGAATTGAATCTTCAGGCGATTCATCTCCTGGCTAATATTCTGAACTACTGATCTCTTTCGTTGTTACATCCGGTCGAAACCTGTATATTGGTATCATTAATATGGATTTCGATTGGTGAATAACGAAGCAACGACCCCGACAAACATATTCAGCACCGTTACAAAGTACCTCAGGGTTTACCGTCACTACCTGATTGCATGCGGTATCTGTATCGTTCTGTCGAACGCTTTGATGTTGCTGATACCGTATGTCACCAAAATCGTCTTCGACCTTCTGGAGCGGCAGGGGACTGATAAAGAACGTTTCAACTGGGTGTTGATTCTGGTTGGGCTGGCCGTACTGTCCGGGATCTTTCGATTTCTCACCCGACGCACCGTTATCTGGATGTCACGATGTGTTGAGTATGATCTTCGTGGTGAAATATTCGCCCATCTGCTGCGTCTGTCGCCGTCATACTACGATAAATCCCGTACCGGTGATATCATGGCCCGCATGACCAACGATCTGGAAGCGGTTCGTATGATGATCGGCCCCGGCATCATGCATTTCACCAGTACGGTTGTGACCTTCGTGGTGGCCATGTCGTTCATGATCTATCTTTCGCCCCGGCTGACCCTTTACTCCCTCGGCCCCATGATACTTTTTCCGTTGGTCGCCAACCGTGTCGGCAACATGGTCCATCGTCGGGCCATGCGGATTCAGGATCATTTCTCGGCGATAACCGCTTCGGTACAGGAGAATATCACCGGTATCAGGGTAGTGAAGGCCTACCGTCAGGAAGAAAACGAAGTTGAACATTTCCGCGGGTTGTCCCGGAAGTACTTCGACCTCAATATGGATATGGCGCGTTTGTACGCGGCCATGGTTCCTTTGTTGTTTATGCTGGCCTCGTTGCTGATTCTGACCGCGTTGTATTTCGGTGGACTGGAAGTGATGAGCGGTTCGGTGCCGCTGGGAACCCTGGTTGCTTTCTTTGCCTATCTTTCCATGCTGATCTGGCCGGCCATCGCGCTGGGCTGGGTTGTCTCGCTGTACCAGCGGGGAAAAGCGTCACTGGAAAGGATCAACAAGGTCCTCGCTACCGAACCGGAAATTGTCAACGGCGCAAGTGGTACATACAAAGAAAAGATGAAGGGACGGATCGAATTTCGTGACCTGAACTTTCAGTACAACGGCACCCGTGTCCTGCACCATATCAATCTTGTTATCGAACCTGGTCGGTCGGTCGGGCTGGTCGGACGAACCGGTTCCGGCAAGACGACCCTGGTATCGCTTCTGGCCCGGCTTTACCCGGTGGAGCGGGGGCAGTTGTTTATCGACGGTGTCGATATCAACGACTGGGATATTCCGACCCTGCGCCGGCAGATCGGCTTTGCCACCCAGGAACCGTTTTTGTTCTCGGAGAGTATCGCCGACAATATCCGCTTCGGGGTCGGTGATGCATCGGATGAGATCGTCAGGGAGGCCGCGGCTACGGCGGCGTTGTCAAAAGATGTCGAAAATTTCACCGATGGCTTTGAGACGGTTGTTGGAGAGCGCGGTATCACGCTGTCCGGGGGACAGAAACAGCGTACGGCTATCGCGCGGGCCATCCTGACTGATCCGGCCGTGCTGGTGCTCGATGACGCCACCTCGGCTGTCGATACCGAAACCGAGGATGAAATAAACCGCCGAATATCGGATGTTCTGAAAGGACGGACCTCAATTATTATTTCGCACCGGGTTTCATCGGTCAAGAACACCGATCTTATTCTGTATCTTGAAGATGGCCGTATTGTCGAACAGGGATCGCATGAAGAACTGATCGTGCTCGGCGGTCGCTACCATGATCTGCATCGGTCGCAGTTGCTGGCGGCGCAACTGGAGAGTCTATGAGCGCAGGCGAAAAGTACCACGAGGAAGAAGTCCTCGGCAAGGCCTACGATGCCCGCCTGATGAAGCGGCTTTTGACCTATATCCGTCCATATCGCCGGGCGGTGGCGGCGGCGGTGGTTCTCATGCTGATCGGCTCGGTTTTTCAGATATCGTTTGCTTTTTTCACGCAGATAGCGATCGATGACTACATTGCCGCAGGAGATCAGCCCGGCCTTATGAGGCTTGCGCTGATGTTCCTTCTGGCCGTGGCGCTGGGCTTTGCGGCTTCTTACGCGCAACTCTACATTACCGCATGGCTGGGACAAAAGGTTCTGCATGATATCCGTATGCAGGTTTTTTCTCATCTTCAGAAACTGAGACTAAGCTATTTCGATCGCAACCCGGTCGGACGACTGGTAACACGGGTTACCTCCGATGTCAATGTCCTGAATGAAATGTTCTCTTCGGGGGTCGTGACGGTGATCGGCGATTTGTTTATGCTGGCGTTGATTGTCGCGGCCTTGTTCTACTACAACTGGCGACTGGCTTTGATAACATTCCTGGTGCTTCCCCTGCTGGTCGGCGCAACCTTTTTGTTTCGGGCCAAAGTCCGAAAAGTCTACCGCGAGGTTCGTACCCGTATCGCGCGGCTGAATGCCTTCGTGCAGGAACATATCGGTGGCATGAAGCTTGTCCAGTTGTTCGTGCGTGAAAAAAGGACCTGCGAAAAGTTCGACAAAATCAACCAGGATCTGAAAGCGGTGCATCATCGGGGCATCTACTATTATGCCGTCTTTTTTCCGGCGGTTGAAATTATCAGCGCGCTGTCGCTTGCCCTGCTTTTGTACTATGGCGGAGCTAAGATCAACGAAGCCACTCTGACCTTCGGTGAGCTGGTGGCTTTCATACACCTTGTTGAAAGATTCTATCGACCGATCCGTGACCTGTCGGAAAAGTACAACATCCTGCAGGCTTCGATGGCTTCATCGGAGCGTATTTTCGCCCTGCTTGATACCGAGCCGGGTAAAACCGAAGGCGGCAGCGTGGACGATTTCAAAGGACGAATAAGTTTCGAGAATGTCTGGTTTGCTTATAACGATGAAGAGTGGGTGCTCAGGGATGTATCTTTCACGGTGGAACCGGGTGAGAAAGTGGCCATCGTCGGCGCTACCGGCGCGGGAAAGACCTCACTGATGTCATTGTTGTACCGGTTCTATGATTACCAGAAAGGGGCTATCAAAATTGACGGCCTCGAACTTCCGAAATGGTCGCAGCAGGCGCTTCGTTCGCATCTCGGGCTGGTCTTACAGGATGTATTCGTGTTCACCGGCGATTTTGCCGGCAATGTCCGCCTGCGTGATGAAACGATCAGCGATGAAACGGTCAGGCAGGCGTTGCGTCGGGTCGGGTTCGACCGTTTCCTGAAAGATCATCCGGATGGTATCCACACGGTAGTACAGGAGCGGGGCGCTACTTTATCCACCGGCCAGAAACAACTGCTCTCGTTCGCCCGGGCGCTGGCTTTCGACCCTGATGTGTTGATTCTTGACGAGGCAACCAGTTCGGTGGATACTGAAACCGAACTTCTGATACAGAAGGCGCTGGATGAATTGTTGAAAGATCGTACATCTATCGTGATAGCCCACCGGCTGTCGACTATCGAGAAAGCGGACAAGATAATCGTGTTGCATCACGGCGAGGTTCGCCAGATCGGCAAACATACCGACCTCGTGACGAAGCCGGGGATCTACCGGACATTGTATGAAATGCAGTACCAGAAACCGTTCTCACAGGATAAAGCGACAGTCAGACGGTAACAGGAGAATGAGAAAGCATCCAACGAAACAGGAGATTCGGGAACTGCTCAGGTTCTCTGCCGGGATAGCCCGTGAAGCCGGGGCTGTGCTGAAAAAAGGGTTCCACCAACACCTGTCGGTCAAATATAAAGGACGGATCGATCCGGTGACACAGTTCGATCTGAAAGCCGAAAAGTTGATTACGTCGCAAATAAGAAAACGTTACCCCACTCACGCGATTCTGGCCGAGGAAGGCACCGCCGTGGAAAGTGAATCGCCGTACCGTTGGGTGATTGATCCTCTGGACGGTACGGTCAATTATGCGCACGGTTTCCCGATGTACTGTGTCTCGATTGCGGTGGAATACGAAACGGAAGCAATCGTTGCAGCCGTATATGATCCGGAGCGTGACGAGATGTTCTCGGCCGGTCTCGGTCTTGGCAGTAAATTGAACGATCGCAAAATCAGCGTTTCATCCGAACGCCGACTTGAACGATCACTATTGGCCACCGGGTTTTCCTACAAGGTGTCGACCGACCGCAGGAACAACCTCGGTTTGTTTGCCCGTATGGTCAAGACCGCCCAGGCGGTTCGCCGTCCCGGTTCGGCGGCGCTTGATCTCTGCTGGCTGGCCGCGGGACGGATTGACGGTTTCTGGGAGTTGCAGTTGCACCCCTGGGACACGGCGGCGGCGCGGTTGCTTGTGACAGAAGCGGGCGGGAGGGTAACAAGAATGAACGGCCGTCCCTACTCGATATTCGATAAGGACATTCTCGCCACCAACGGCCATATCCACCGCCGGATGCGCAGGGTGCTTACCGGTAAATAGTTGTGACGCGGAACCGCTTCCGAACAGGATACCCGAAAACAAACGGAGGCGGAATTGTTATTGATATTGAAGGAATATTCCGTAATTTCATTGTGAGCGTAAGGATGTGACAACAGACCAGGGGATATTTGACAGATGCCACAACCAACACTTGTAAAATCGACATCCGGAATCCGCGGGATTGTCGGCGCCGGGCTGGATACGTTTCTTGCTACCCGGTATGCCGCCGCCTTTGGCACTATGCTCCGAAAGGGAACGGTTGTGGTGGGACGCGACAGCCGACCTTCCGGTGCGATGTTCATACGCTCAGTAACCGCCGGGTTGGTCTCAGTCGGTATTGATGTAATCGAGGTCGGTATAGTGCCGACACCGACAGTCGAGATCGCGGTCAAGAAGCTGAGGGCGGCCGGAGGAATCTGCGTGACCGCCTCACACAACCCGGCGCCGTGGAACGCCCTGAAGTTTTTCAACGACCGCGGTGAGTTCATCACCCCGGCACAGTATCAAAAACTGGACAGGATCTTCAACTCGGGGAAGTTCAGATTCCAGCCGATTGAAAAGCTGGGCCGGATCAGCAGGCAGGGGGACTGGATCGAGAAACATGGAAAAATGAGCCTGGGCGCCAAAGCGGTCAGCCGAGCGGCTGTGAAAAAACGCCGGTTCAGGGTCGTGGTCGATGCCGTCAACGGCGCCGGTTCGCAGGCATTGCCGATGTTGTTGCGAGCACTCGGTGTCAGGCTGATCGAGATCAACTGCCATGGTGACGGCGACTTCGTACATGAACCGGAACCGACCCCGGCCAACCTTACACAACTCAGCCGGGCGGTGAAAAAACATAAGGCCGATCTCGGGATGGCTTGTGATCCCGATGCCGACCGTCTGGCCCTGGTGGACGAAAAAGGCCGACCGATCGGCGAAGAACTGACTCTGACCCTTGCCGTGCAACAGGTGCTTTCGAAAATAAAAGGCCCCACCGTAATTAATCTGTCGACCTCGAAAACCACCGCCGACGCGGCTGCGGCTATGGGATCGAAAGTATATTACTCGAAAGTCGGCGAGGCCAATGTCGTTCAGGAAATGCGCCGTCGCAAAGGGGTGATCGGAGGTGAGGGAAACGGCGGGGTGATTTTCCCCGGGTTTCACGCCGGTCGTGATGCTTTGATTGCCGCCGCCCTGGTTCTTTCCCGGCTGGCCTTGCAAAAGATTACGCTCTCAGCTCTGGTGGAAACTCTGCCGACATACTATACTATAAAGTCGAAGGCCCGTTTGCCGAAAGACTTCAAACAACGACTGAGCCGGTTTGAAAAGAATCTCGCAAACCGTCTCATCGGGCGATCGCGAATTGACCGCCGGGACGGACTGCGTTTTGACTTCGATCGTGGCTGGCTTCAGATTCGGTCATCCAACACGGAGCCGATTTTCAGGCTTATTGTCGAGACCGATGATCCGTCATTCAGTCGTTTGCTGTCACAAAGCGTGATTGGATTGTTCAAGTAATACAAGGATTTACTTATGTGTGGAATCGTAGGATATGTCGGACATCGCCAGGCCATGCCGATTCTGATTAACGGCCTGAAACGACTGGAATACCGTGGGTATGATTCCGCCGGTATTGCCCTGATGTCCGAGACCGGGCTGACCGTGGCCAAAGAGTCCGGTAAAATCGCCCGATTGGAACAGGCTTTGGCCGATATGGAGTGCGATTGCACACATGGTATGGCGCACACCCGCTGGGCCACCCACGGTGAGCCGAGTCAACTGAACGCTCATCCGCACACCGATTCCGACCATGAAATCGCGCTGGTCCACAACGGCATAATAGAAAACTACCGCGCCCTGCGAGAGTTCCTCGGACGGCAGGGTTTTATATTTCGCACCGAGACCGATACCGAGGTGCTGGTGCATCTTATCCGGTTCCATTACAAAGACAATCTTACAGATGCCGTTCGAGCCGCCCTGACCCAGGTTGACGGCACCTACGGCATCGCGGTAGTGTCATCACGTCATCCCCGGGTGATAGTTGCCGCCCGGATGGGTTCGCCTTTGGTGCTCGGTCGGGGTGACGGCGAGAATTTCGTCGCCTCGGATGTCTCGGCCATGCTGGAACACACCAACAAAGTGGTTTACCTTACCGATGGTGAAATCGCAACTGTGACGTCGGAAGGTTTCGATGTTACCACGATTCAGAATGTCAAAATCGACCGGCCCATCGAGGAAGTAAGCTGGACTTTGGACCAGATCGAGAAGGAAGGTTACGACCACTTCATGCTCAAGGAGATCCATGAGCAGTCGCGCACGTTACCCAACGCTTTTCGAGGTCGTTTGAACTGGGACGAAGGTATCCCCCGTCTGGGCGGACTCAATATGCAGATCGACGAGTTGCGGCGGATCAAGCGGATTATCATAACCGCCTGCGGCACGTCATGGCATGCCTCGTTGATCGGTGAATACCAGATAGAGGAGCTGGCCCGGGTGCCGGTCGAAGTAGAGTACGCTTCCGAATTTCGTTACCGTTCGCCGATTATCGATGAGAACACTCTTCTGTTTGCTATCAGCCAGTCCGGTGAGACGGCCGATACTCTGGCCGCCATGCGCGAGGCCAAACATCGCGGGGCCACCGTGCTCGGCCTGGTCAATGTGGTTGGAAGCACGATTGCCCGGGAATCCGACGGCGGCGTTTATATCCACGCCGGACCTGAAATCGGTGTGGCCTCGACCAAGGCGTTTACCCATCAGGTCATGGTGGTGTCGCTGATCGCCACGCTTCTGGGACGGATGCGTCATCTGTCGGTACAGCAGGGACAGGAGATTATCGACGCTATCCAGAAGATACCTGATCAGGTGCAGGAGATATTGGAGGCGGAAGAGCAGGTAAAGCAGATCGCCGATGAATATTACAAGGCCAACAATTTCCTTTATCTCGGTCGCGGCATCAATTTCCCGACCGCTCTTGAAGGCGCGCTGAAGCTCAAGGAGATTTCATACATTCATGCCGAGGGATACCCGGCCGCCGAGATGAAACACGGCCCTATCGCGCTGATCGACAAATCGATGCCGGTGGTTGTTATTGCCCTGCAGGACCCTGTCTACGACAAGGTAATGTCGAATATCGCCGAGGTACGTGCGCGCAAGGGGAAAGTGATCGCAATCGCCACCGAAGGAGACACCGAGATAGCCGAACGTGTCAACCATGTCATATACATTCCCAAAACCAATCGTTTGCTGACGCCGCTTTTGTCGATAATCCCGTTGCAGCTGCTGGCCTATCATATCGCCGTGATGCGGGGTTGTCATGTCGACCAGCCGCGCAACCTGGCCAAATCGGTGACGGTGGAATAGCGGGAGACGGGAGCGTGACCGAACGTACTCAGGCCAAAGCAGACATCATCCCTTTTACGATGGACTACGCCCGAACCGTGCGTTCGTGGATTGACTCGGAGGAAACCTACAAGAGTCTCTGCCGCGGGAAGGACTTCCCTCCTCCGGAAGATGTAATCGAATCCTGGCAGCGTGATTCGGTGGCATCATATATTCTGATGTGGCGGCGCAGACCGGTGGCCTATGGGGAGCTGTTCAACCGTCCGCTTGAAATGGCCGTGGAAATCACGCACCTGCTGGTCGATCCGGTTCATCGTTCCGAGGGTTATGGGACCAAAATGCTCGAACTTCTGTACAACCGGGCCGCCTCCCGTCCCAACGTGGCCAAGGTGGTGCTGAATCTTTACGGCGATGATGAAGCAACCCTGGGCTGCTATCTCAAGGCCGGTTTTGTTATTGAAGCAACTTCGTCGTACACGGTCGGTTTTCGTATGTCACGCGTGGTTTCCTGACATCCGAACTTCAATTTCGTACTATAAAAAAAGGCCGGCTTCCACCTTGAGGAAAGGAAACCGGCATTAAACAGCTTAGTGCGCGGGGACGCCCAGTTCACAATATGTAAGCGCTGAGGATATACGCTGGCCGCCAACATTTTTTATCGAAAAACCCGCATCAAATACGTGATGCCGGTTTCTGAATTTCTACGATTACCGTACAATATACGGTTTTCGTATTCTTTGAATTATTTTGAGCCCAGCGGGAAAGAAGCGCCTACTAAGACCTGAAACATCATTGCGGCATCCGGGTCGGTCATAACATAGTGTAATCTTGGCATGACAAAGAGAATCCAACCGGCCGCCATCATCTTCGAATACATGACACCGGCGTTGAAACCGAGTTTGTCAAAACCGCCATATTGACCTGCTCCGAAAGCGAGGAACAGGGCACTCTGATTTTCGACATAATTCAGCGCGTAAAAAGCAGTGGCCAGGATATTCATTTTCGTTTCAGTATCAGAAACCGACGGATATGGGGCTGGCCCGCTGGATTCATACTTGTACGACTGGAAACCGAGCTCTCCACCGATAAGCATCTTCGGATTGACGCCATAGTGAAACGCACCGCCAAACCCTATCCCGGCACTACTTTTAAACTTATATTCGCCGGCGGTATATTCTTTGAAAACATCACCCATACCGATAGCGTAAGCGCCGTAGCCTGAGACGTACATTTTGCCCTTCAGGCCGTTTCCGTTTTCCGCGTTGACTACTGTGCTGAAAGCAAGACACAACGCCAGTACCAACACTATTCCCTTTTTCATCAACAAGACTCCTGTTTTATGGTGTTGAATTAGTTGGTTGTTTCCTTCAGTATTACTGCATACCTCCGGCCAGAGATACAACAATTCTCACATGACCTATGGATATGACATATCATTTTTCAGGCGCAACTTATATCGAGCGCTTTTAACTGTCAACAAACAAAACCGGGAGACTTCTATTTTTACCATATTTCTTTTTCTGAACATGGAGCGTGGCGGACGGCCTGTTCACCGCGTGTCAGTAGTATATGAGGGCACGCACGCTGACCACAAACTATGTGCCGGCAAATTGGATCACTCCAGAGTCTCCAGCCAACGCTCAACTTTCGCTCTGATTTGATCCCG
>JAJRTA010000045.1 GCA_024278515.1 Candidatus Zixiibacteriota bacterium | reverse complement strand
TAATCGCGGTTTGATGCGCCGGCCACGGGCGAAAGACAGGATATATGTATCGAATCGAAACAAGGATCGACAGTTCCTCGGAACAATTCAGACAGAACGATGAACTAAACCGCGCTCAACACGCCCTGTTCAAGGAGAGACTGGAGCAGGTCAGGCTGGGCGGGTCGGAAAAGGCGCGCAAGCGTCACACCGATCGCGGCAAACTCCTGCCCCGCGACCGTCTGGCCAAACTTCTCGATCGCAATACGCCGTTTCTTGAATTAAGCCCGTTGGCGGCGTATGACATGTACGACAACGATGCCCCATGCGCCGGAATTATTACCGGTATCGGCACCGTGCACGGCCGGGAAGTGATGGTGGTGGTGAATGACGCCACGGTCAAAGGCGGCACGTACTATCCGATGACGGTGCTTAAACATGCCCGAGCCCAGGAGATCGCCGAGCGTAACCATCTTCCCTCGATTTATCTGGTTGACTCCGGTGGAGTTTTCCTGCCGTTGCAGTCCGGCGTATTTCCGGACAAAGACCACTTCGGACGGATATTTTACAATCAGGCCCGCATGTCGGCCAAAGGTCTGCCCCAGATCGCCGTGGTCATGGGTTCATGCACGGCCGGCGGGGCGTATCTGCCGGCCATGTCCGACGAAACCATTATTGTGCGCAAGCAGGGAACAATTTTTATCGGTGGGCCGCCTCTGGTCAAGGCGGCTACCGGAGAAGTAGTCACCGCGGAAGAGCTGGGAGGGGCCGATGTACATTGCCGCACTTCCGGCGTTACCGATCACTATGCTCAGAACGATGAACATGCTCTGCAGATGGCCCGCAATGTAGTAGAAAACCTTAATATCAATCCGAAAACGCGACTCGATCGCACTTCGCCTGAGGATCCTTACTACGATCCGGAAGAACTGTACGGAGTGGTGTCCAATGATATCCGCAAACCGTTCGACGTGAAAGAGGTGATCGCGCGAATTGTCGACGGTTCCCGTTTTCACGAATTCAAGGAACTTTACGGAACCACGCTGGTGACCGGATTTGCCCGGATCATGGGTTATCTTGTGGGTATCCTCGGCAACAACGGAGTGCTGTTCGCGGAATCCGCGCAGAAGGGGGCGCATTTTGTCGAATTGTGTTCCGAACGAAAGATACCGCTGTTGTTTTTGCAGAACATATCCGGGTTTATTGTCGGCCGTCAGTACGAAGCGGGCGGTATCGCACGTGATGGCGCCAAGATGGTGCACGCGGTAGCCAACGCGCAGGTGCCGAAATTCACGCTGATAATCGGCGGATCTTACGGCGCCGGCAACTACGCCATGTGCGGGAGAGGCTATCTGCCGCGTTTGCTGTGGATGTGGCCGAACGCGAAGATATGTGTGATGGGGGGAGATCAGGCCGCTAATGTTCTTACTGATGTGAAAATAAGGCAGCTTGAGAAAGAGGGCCGGAAACTGTCCGATGAAGAGATCGAGGCAATCCGTCAACCGGTTCTCGAGAAATACGAAGCGGAATCGACACCTTACTACTCCGGCGCTCGTCTCTGGGATGATGGCATGCTCGGCTTCACCGACACTCGTCAGGCGATCGCCCTGGGTATCTCGATGTCGCTGAATGCGCCCATCCCGGATCAGAAATTCGGCGTGTTCCGCATGTAAGCAATTCAGGTTAGTTGAAATATGACTTACTCAACCATTAGATTTGAAAAAGAAAACAAAGTCGCACGGGTGACCTTTTGCCGACCGGAGATTCATAACGCGTTCAACTCGACTATGATCAGCGAGATGACGGATGTTTTCGCTCGGATTGAAAAGGACGATTCGATACGTGTCGTACTGCTTACCGGTGAAGGGAAATCGTTCTGCGCCGGCGCCGATCTCAACTGGATGCGGGGAGTAATCAAGCAGACATTCGAGGAAAACCTGGCCGAGTCCCTGGCCCTGGCTGAATGTTTTCACAAGATTTATACCAGTCGCCGCCCGGTTATAGGAAGAATCAACGGCTCCGCGATCGGAGGAGGGACGGGGTTTGTCGCGGTGTGCGATGTGGCCGTTGCGGCCCGTTCGGCTAAGTTTTCATTTTCGGAAGTGAAGATTGGAATTGTTCCCGCCGTTATCGGACCCTATGTCATCAGGAAGATGGGGGAAGGTAAGGCGCGTGAACTGTTTATTACCGGCGAACGAATGAACGCCGACCGTGCCCATGATGTCGGCCTGATCAACAAAGTAGTTGATGACAATCAACTTGACCGTGAAGTTGACGCGCTGATAAAAAGTATTCTGTCGTCGGGTCCGGAAGCAGTCGCGATGGCCAAAAAACTTGTTAGTGAGGTTCCCGGAATGAGACCTTCAGAGTTCAAAACGTACACCGCGGAGATGATAGCGAAACTTCGTGTCTCCGACGAAGGGCAGGAAGGGATGGATGCTTTTTTGAATAAACGCAAGCCGAAATGGGTTGTTGAGGATTGATTGACAGCATGAAAAAACTTTTCAATAAAATCCTGGTCGCCAACCGCTCTGAAATCGCCGTGCGGGTCATGAATGCCTGCCGAACCCTGGGGATCCCATGCGTGGCTGTGTATTCCGAGGCTGATGTCAACGCCAGACATCGGTTGTCCGCCGATGAAGCGGTATCGATCGGACCGCCGCCGCCGCGTGAGTCATACCTTGATATTGATAAAATCATCGAGGCGGCTAAGTCGACCGGCTGTGACGCAATTCATCCCGGCTACGGTTTTCTCGCTGAGAATCCATTGTTCGCGCAACGTTGTGCAGAGGAGCAGATTACTTTTATCGGCCCGTCACCTGACGCCATCACGTTGCTCGGCAACAAAGTGCAGTCGCGTATCAAAATGGCCGAGGCGGGTGTGCCGCTTATCCCCGGCATGAAAGGGACCGAGACCGATATCGAAGTTTACCGAAAGGCGGCCGAAGAAGCAGGCTACCCGGTGATGATCAAGGCCGCCGCCGGTGGGGGCGGCAAGGGGATGCGGATCGTGAACTCCCCAGATGATCTCGTTGCCGCAGTCGAGGCTGCTCAGCGGGAGGCGAAGAACGCCTTCGATGACGACACTGTGTACCTTGAAAAGTACATTGTCAACCCTCGTCATATCGAGTTCCAGGTCATGGCCGATACGCACGGCAACACGGTTCATCTGTTCGAGCGTGAATGTTCCATCCAGCGCAGGCACCAGAAGATCATCGAGGAAACCCCATCGATCGCACTCGATAACGACCTGCGTGCCCGTATGGGTGCTGACGCAGTCAAAGTCGCCCGGGCGGCCGACTATACCAACGCCGGAACGGTGGAGTTCCTTCTCGACGCCAGCGGCAAGTACTATTTCCTTGAAATGAATACTCGTATACAGGTCGAACATCCGATCACCGAGATGGTAACCGGTACCGATCTGGTTGTCGAGCAGATCAGAATCGCCGCGGGTGAACCGATTTCAGAACAGTTAAAGAACCTGACACAACGTGGACACGCTATCGAATGCCGTATCTACGCCGAGGACGGTGATAACAACTTTATGCCGTCGACCGGACGTATCGTACACTATAGCGAGCCGAGTGGTCCGGGGGTACGGGTTGATTCGGGAGTGGCTGGCGGGATAGAAGTGACAATCGATTATGATCCGATTCTGGCCAAGCTGATTGTACACGCGCCGACCCGTGAGCAGGCGATAATCAAGATGATCGACGCACTCAATAACTACAAGATACTCGGCGTGAGAACCTCGAAGAAGTTTATGATAGATGTAATGCGCCACCCGGAGTTCGCCGACGGTCGCACTTACACCGACTTTATTGAGAAGAATATGGCTGAACGGAACACCGACCAGTCCGATTTCCGCGACCTGGCTGTGGCCGCGGCCGCAGTCGCGAGCAGTAATGCCGGTCTTACGAGTACGACGGTTGTCGCTGAGGGTGCTTCAATTCCGGAACCAGCGCAACTTCTCGGTAACTGGCAGATTGGAGATTCGATTACAAAATGAACAAGACGGAGTTCCTGTACGACGGTGAGATTATTGAAGCAACGACTGAAAAGACCGGCGATGTACTGACAGCGACAGTCGGCGACAAGACTTTCGAGTTTGTTCCGGTCGGAGCGAATCTGTACGCAACGACTGTTAATGGTTGTCGTCATGTCGTCGGAGTGGCGTTCCACGATGGAACCTGTTACGTTGATATCGATTCTGTGCTTATTGAGTTGAAAGAACCGTCTGAAGATGGTTTCGCCGGTGGAGCGGGCGGTCAGGCAGGGGAGAAGGACAAGATTTTTGCCCCTATGCCGGGTAAGATTGTCAAAATTATGGTGGCGGTTGGTGACGAGGTTACCGAGAAGCAGCCGATGGTTATTGTTGAAGCCATGAAAATGGAAAACCAGGTGAACTCACGTGCGGCCGGAAAAGTAAAAGCAGTCAACTTTGCTGTCGGCGATCAGGTCGATACCGAAAGCCCGATCATTGAACTTGAGTTGCTCGAAGACGAATAAGCTTTGATTGTTTCGATCCCATTCCCCTGATAACTGACAATATCAGTCATGCTAAAATGCGAGATGGGGTTACCACACCTGTATTATACCATTTCATTGAAATGGTGCCGGAGGCCGGACTCGAACCGGCATGGTATTGCTACCGGGGGATTTTGAGTCCCCTGCGTCTACCAGTTTCACCACTCCGGCACTTAAGGGGTGGTGGACGCTGAATCCAATTCAGTGCGAGGCAAATTTATATGGACACAAACCAAAAGTAAAGAGCATTATTTCAACCGCGCCCGATACTTGTTGTAAAGTTCCAGATGCCTGGAATTCAAATCGACCTGACGACCCTCTATGAACTCCAGGGTTACATTATTTGTGATCGGGTTCATAATATCACCTGACGACACGACAAGGGTTGCCTTTTTGCCGACTTCCAGCGACCCGAGATCGTCAGCCACACCCAGAATCTCAGCAGGGGCGAGGGTTATGGCGCGTAAAGCGGCGGCCCGGCTAAGTCCATACGCCACCGCCTGACCGGCCTGGAACGGCAGGTTCATGGTCCCGGTAGCTCCGCTCCCGCTGGAGATGCAGAACTTCACTCCCGCCTCGGACAGCAGGCTGGGCAGTCGATAAGGTAAATCATAAGCATCGTCCTCATGGGCCGGGGTCGTATGCAGTCTGTTCATAATTACGGGAATATCGTTTTCCACCAGCAGTCTGGTTAACAAATACGAGTCACGACCGCCCACCAGAATCATCTTGAGATCATACTTTTTTGAAAAAGCTGCCGCCTGCTCGATTTGTCGAAAGTCGTTGGCGTGTACAAACAGAGGCATCTCTCTCGTAAACAAAGGGACCATAGCTTCCCATCGTAGATCCTTCTCGATTGACGGGTCGGCCTTTTTGGCAAGGTAGTAAGAATGAGCCTGCTCAAATGTCTCAAGCAGCCGGCGACGATTTTCAGAGTTATCTTTTTTCTGTTCTTCGGCGCTTTTTTCCATCCACCACGCGTTGACCACCCGTTCGCTCGGCCAGTTGATATGCACACCGACATTCAGCTTCTCGGCGGCATCTTCAAAATTCCAGCCGTCGAGATTCATCAGACTTGAGCGACCGGACACAACTCCGCCCTTCGGAACGATTAAGGCGGTTGTGATACCGTTTGCTCGTACGGTGGGGATTATTTCAGAATCTGTGTTGTAACCGATATGGGCCATGACTTCCGGATGAACCCGGCCGACTTCATTGAGGTCGACCGTGGCGCGAACCGATCCAATCTCTACCAGCCCCAGTCCGGACCACGGAGCAATCAGACCGGGATATACCTGCTGACCGGTGACATCGATCACTCTGCCGCCTTCCGGGATTGTCAGATCGACTCCTATCCGAGTAATCCGCCCGTTTTCAAATATAAGGTCGGTTGCCGGAAGCACCCCCTGGCTGACCGTGTATAAATCACCACCCCTTAGAATAATCGGTTGTGTCTGAGGTGCGCCGGGCACGTAATCGTTCCCGAAAATCGAAGTGGTTGCAAGGAGTGTTGTCAGAAGAATAAGATAACGCATCAGTTCACCTCGCTTCCCGGTTCGGACGGTTTCTCGCGACGTTCTTCAGTATCGTCTTTATGTTTTTTTGAATCTTTACCAGAGACACGAACAATCTTCTGAATCAATCGATTTTTCTCCTCTCGGATCTGCTCACGAAGGACCTTATCTTCGTCGAGGTCAAAGTACCTGCGGCCCTCGATCCAGGTCTGAAGCGGTTTTGAGTATATCGACAAGGGCGGCCCATCCCAGATAACAAAGTCGGCATCCTTGCCTTTTCTGAGGCTGCCGATACGGTGATCGACCGACAAAACCCGGGCAGGGTTGATCGTCACCATCTTCAGAGCATCAACCGGATCCATGTTGCCGTATCGGATTGATTTACCCGCTTCCTGCGGGAGTCGTCGAGCCATCTCGCGGCTGTCGGATTTAATGACAGTCAGCACTCCGGCTTCGTTCAATAATGAGGCTCCGTAAGCAATAGCTTCATAAACCTCAAACTTGTAAGCCCACCAGTCAGGGAAAGTACAGACAGCGACCCCGTTTTCGGCTATCTCCGGACCTATTTTATAGGCTTCGAGACCATGTTCAAAACTGCGAACCTGAAAACCGTACTCCTGAGCAAGACTCATCAGCATCAGCATTTCCGACTGTACATAAGCATGACATGCGACCGGGATACGCGAGTGAAGAACATCAACAAGAGCTTCCAGCCGGAGGTTGCGGCGCGGTGGAATGGTTCGAGCCCTTTCTTTTTTACTCAGGGCATTGTACCTGTTCCATGAGTCCTCGTATTCACGGGCCGCCTGAAAGGCGTCCCTGATTATCGCCTCGGCCCCCAACCGTGTTTGAGGATACCTTTTGTTGTAACGTTCACCCCAGTTACTTTGTTTGACATTCTCACCCAGCGCGAACTTAATGTGATGAGGGGATTCGTCGAACTTCAAACCTTCGTCGGTCTCGCCCCAGCGTAACTTGATCAGTTGCAGTTGTCCCCCGATCGGGTTGGCGGAGCCATGCAAAAGATGTGAGGCCGTCAAACCACCGGCCAGTTGCTGATATATCGCAATATCATACGGATTTACAACATCGGATATACGCACTTCGCTGGTGACCGCCTCGGTTCCTTCGTTGACATCACCGGAAACGGCAATATGTGAGTGTGAATCAATTATCCCGGGAGTTACATACTTTCCTTCAGCGTCAATGACCTGTACGCCTTTCGGTGCACTGAGGTCTGAGCCGATCTCCGCAATCAACCCGTCGCGAATCAGCATGTCGGCGTTTTCCAATACACCGGCCTCATCTGAAGTCCAGATAGTACCGTTTTTTATCAGCAGATCGACCTGCTCCGGGGGAGTGGTGCGGCCGTAAGCTTTGTTGGGAAATGTGAGCTTCGACACCAGTTCTTCAGACTCGTCTTCATCATCGTCTTCATCCGGTTTCGGGACAAACTCGCTGACCCGCGTAGCCGTCCAGGAAGCTCGGGTACCGTCTGCAAGACTCATCCAGCCGTTGATTACACCTTTATCGAACCGGCCGGAGAACCGAATGAGACCATCAAAACCGAGCGTATCCAACTGAATTGAGAAGTCCAGCTTGTTTTCATCAAACTCGATATGGGTCAGTTTTCCTTTTTTCTCACCTGCGGTGAACTCACCTTTAAGTTTGGTTTCACGTCCGGTGATGCTCATCTTGATTGTAAGGTCATTCAGGCTGAACTCATAGTCACCGCGCATATCAACCGGCGGTATCGGTGTAAACTCGAACTCTTTCCCCTGAATCCATACGGAATGAATGATCGCTTCATCTTCGAACAGGTCACCGTCACAGATTACCAGGTTAGCCAGTTTGCCCTTTTCCAAAGTACCGGCCTTTTCGCTGATCCCGCAGATATCCGCCGGTATTGTTGTCAATGCCGCAAGCGCTTTGTCTTTAGGCAATCCACGTCGTACCGCCAGCCGAACATTTTTCAAAAAAGTCGATTTCTTCTTCAGCTTGTGAGTGCCAAGAGCGAAGGATATCCCCGCCTTGTTGAGCAGCGATGCGTTGCTCGGCGCCCATTCCCAGTGTCTAAGCTCGGCCAGACTGAGATCGTGCTCATCAGCAAGCGTTTTGATCTCAGGTTTACGGGGATAATTTACCGGCAGAATGATCGGCGCGCCTGTCGCTTTTATCTGTTTCAGCGCGATATACTCACGGCCGCTGCCAGCATGTATAACCGGGATGCCGAACTCATCGGCAAGGCGATCGGCACGGATGAGGGAGAGTTCGTCTTTGGATTCAAAGATCATTATCTCATTGTCAGCTTCGCCCAGAGCTTCAAGGCTGGAATTGTACTCCGGGGTCGGTTGGTCCGGGTTGTGTAAGTAAGCGTCGTGAGCTGTGCCGTACCAGTCGGCATCGAGAAAAGTCTGTCGTAGTAACGCAATGACACCCATCAGGGAGCCGGGGTACTCCTGTTGTGATGTTCCTTTGTCAAATGAAGCGACATGCCAATGGTGTGGACGCAGGATCAGGTCATTGGGCAGACCGTCACCGAGGGTCGCCACAAATGACCGGCCTCGAAGGATACCATCCTGCTGTACGGACAGCACGACGGTAAAACCCTGTTCGCGCAGTTTCTTTGCTTCTGCGGGATCGGGACGGAATTCATCGACCCAGTTCCGTTCTGCTTTGATCGCCTCGTTCCAGGCCGATCCACCGACCCGATCACGGGTGTATCGGGGACCTCTGTCACGAGACCGTTTTTTCCCGGGCGGAGTTAAACCGTAATTAGTGAAGGCATCGATAAAACCGGGATACACTGTGCGCCCTCGCATATCGACTACCGTCACTCCCGATGTGTCTTTTATGTCGCGTCCTACCCCGGCAATCCGATCGTCGATGATCAACAGGGAGGCGGAGTCGATCTGTATACCGGGGGAGACCATTAGCCGCGCATTAATGAGCAGCACGCGGTTGGGGGTTTTGTCTCGAATTCCATACTCAGGTGTGGTCTGGGCTGATATCCTTGCGGCAAAAGTCAGAATTGTCAGGCATATCACTATGGTGATGGCAGTCCCGGCATTGATAGCAGCATGTCGCTTAAGAAACTTCATTTGGCTAATCATTATGGATTTCCTCTCTGCCATGAAGTGGACCTGTCAGGCTTGCGTTATTATAATTCAACATGTAAAAATAGTACAGCGAGACCGGGCAAACAACGGGTTTCTTGACCGGCTTTTTCACCCGGCGTAAAACATCCCCGGGTAGAGATGATAGCCGGAAGTGACTGGCGGGGAGAGGATTATGCTGTTTGTGCCGATTTGACAAATTATGGTTATGTTGCTCACCGAATTCCCTCAAAAAATAAAATAAAAATAATGGAAACTTTAATAATAATAGTAGGTTT
>JAJRTA010000044.1 GCA_024278515.1 Candidatus Zixiibacteriota bacterium | reverse complement strand
GTCGGTTTGAAACCAGAATAGACTCAGTCAGCATAGACCGAATCCCCCCTCTGTATATTTTTCCCGGAATGATTCTTCAGAACCTGTAGAGTAATAAGTCTGAATCGACAGTACCCATATAAAATGATACCCCGGCGGCGCGTCCACTTGCGCCGCCGGGCATCATTTGTCAACCCTTTCAGGGTTGACCAGCACGTTCCCCCGGCGTTATGTGTTGCGGTCTTTTGTCAACCGCCGTTCTTCCGCACCTCTCAGACCGGAAGAACTATCAGCGATCAAATCATCGATCTCAGTCTCTCTTCAGAGGCGAATCGAAAGTGATCGTTTCAAGCAACACCCATGCCTCGTCATTAATTCATATAAACAAGAATCATGCCGTCCCCGCCTTTTTTATATTATTTAACTTGTTGTACGCAAACGAGATGACAAGGGGGTCAAAAGACCGTCCTGTCAGTATGGTATATTCCACCAAATTAGCGTGTTAGTTCCACGGTACTAATTACCGGAATTGATGTCGAGATCTTTGATTATCTTGGACAGATTCGAGGCGTCGACTTTCAGTTCCCGAGCCGCCGCACTGACATTACCGCTGTTACGGGCGAGGGCCTGGATAATGGTCAGTTTTTTGAACTCTCTTATTCGGTCGGCCAGGCCACCCTGACCGTTTTGTTCGGCTCCGGCATAAGACAAATACTGCTCAACTTCTTTTCGTGTTATCAGATGCGACAAAGACAAGTCGATCAGAGACTGTACGGTATCCTGCAACTGTCGCACATTCCCCGGCCAACTGTATTCTATCATGAGATCCCGTGCCCCGGGCTCGAAAACTTTGATGCCGTCGTCTCTTTTGCGACAATAATTCTCGGTGAAGAAATCGATTAAATCCGGAATATCCTCTCTCCTCTCAGACAGGGCCGGAAGCATTATTCTGATCCCCTTGAGACGATAATAAAGGTCCTGCCTGAAGGTTTTTTCCTCGATCATCTTTTCCAGGTCGGTATTGGCGGCGCAGATCAGACGGACATCGACACGGATTATTTCCGGAGATCCTATACGATGCATTTCACCTGTCTCAAGTACTCTCAACAATTTCCCCTGGGTCGTGATATCGAGGTTCCCGATCTCATCCAGAAACAGGGTGCCGCCGTCGGCGTATTCAAACATCCCGATTGAATCGCTTACAGCGCCGGTAAAAGATCCTCGGAGATGCCCGAACAGCTCGGATTCAACCAGATCGGGGGCTTTATGATTACAATTGAAAACAGCCAGCCTTCTCTTGGCACGCCGGCTGCTGCGATGGATGGCTCTTGCTACCAGTTCCTTGCCGGTTCCGGTTGGTCCCAGGATCATAACTTTATTATCGGTTGGGCCAACCTTTTCGATGGTTTGATATACCTCGCGCATCAGCCGGGACCTCCCCACCATGCCGTGCTGACGACGCGCCAATTCCACCAGGTCCGAGCTGTGAGCTTCGAGGCGGTGCATATACACGGCGTTACGGACCGACCGCTGCAGACGGGAAGGACGCTCGTTTTTGCCGACATAATCGAACGGCTTGTGGTCCGAGTCTATTTCCCGCTCCGAGTAATCGCCCGGATACCCGGTGTGGAAGATCACCGGCAGGCCGGGATTCACATCACGGATTTTACAGGCGGTCTCCAGTCCGTCCATCCGCGCCATCCTGATATCAAGGACAACGGTGTCAAGATCACCGTGCCGATCCAGTAATTTCAGCGCCTCCTTTCCGGAATCAGCCAGGATTACTTCGTAGTCGTCCGTAAATATCTCGAAAAGAGCTTCAAGGACAAGGGGGTCATCATCAACGATGAGTATCTTACCGGTTTTTGCCATATTATATTTATTATCAGTTATCGGCGGGGGGAGGATCTGTCCAGCCCGACTTAAGAAATATAACGAATACGGCTCCTTTGTCAACTTCCCTCTCCAGCTCTATACTTCCGTTGTACATCTGTACCACCCGTTTGGCAATAGCCAGGCCGAGTCCGGTGCCTCTGGTCGGTTTGGTGCTGAAAAAAGGCTCGAAGATTTTTGAACGCTGTTCCTCATTAATTCCCGGCCCGCTGTCGGCAAACCTGATCCGCACGACATTTCCCGGCTCTTCGACAGCGCTGATCCGGATATGGCGGTCGGTGGTAACCTCCTCCAGCGCATCAAGGGCGTTCAGTATCAGGTTGGAGAACAGGCTGTGCAGATGATCGGAACGTCCACAGACAGAGATCTCTTTATCAAAAGAAAGTTCCAACGAAACCTCAAGATTACCTATTTTATCGGCCTGAGCTTCGATAATTTCTTCAAGCAACGGTCGTAATCGTACCTGTTCGATTTTTCGCTCCCGATCAAGGCGGGAATACTTTGTTACCAGGTCGGTCAGATCGATAGCCCGTCCCACCGCCGCCTCGGCCAGTTTGAGCAGTTTCCTGTTGCGTTCAAGCTCTTCCGGACTTGTTTTCCCGAGGCGATCATTCAGTTTGGCCAGACTGCTGGTGGCCGGAAACAGAGAATTGTATATCTCGTGCGACACGCCTCCGGCTATTTGTCGAACCTGGTTGTAGCGGGCTTCCTCGGCTTCGCGTAATTTTTGCTGAGCTGCGCGGCGGTCGGTAATGTCGACAAAAGTGGCGAACAGCGAAGGTTTGCCGTCAAAAGTAATCGGGCGTATCGACAAAAGACCCCAAACGATGCCGCCGTCTGATTTCTTTGCTCTGATTTCATAATTATCGACCGTTCCGTTTTCATCCAGAAGAGCCAGAATCAGGTTACGATCGTCGGGGTTGAAATATAGCTCACCGGCATTCATCCCGTGCAGTTCGTCCGGACGGTAGCCCAGCAGATCACTGAGAGCGCGGTTGGCGTACACAATAGTGTTGTTCTTCGCCTCAAAAACAGCAATCGATATAGGTGTGGCCTGAGCTATCGTTCTGAATCTCTCTTCGCTTTCTTTCAGCCCTTCCTCGGCTCTGCGTCGATCAGTTACATCATCAGTGTGCACTACCACCAGATCCGGAGGAACATAAACATAGCTGACATTGAGGATCCTCTTCTCGCCGGTGGTCCGGAACTCATAGTCCATCTCACGTGAAAAGGTTGTCCGCTCATTGAAACACCTGTGGATATCCTGTACAATCTCCTCCTCTTCTCCGTACAATCCTGTCAGTGTGATACCGATCAGTTCCGCTATACCGCCTTTGGTAATTTCATAAGCCGCATCGTTATAGTCAATGAGTATGAGTTCTTCATCATGCATCTGCCAGGTATAAGTCGGGACGGGAATCCCCTGGTATTGAGCTCGTGATTGTTCACGACCTCTCTGAATCTCCAGTTCGGCTTTTTTGCGATCTGAGATATCCTCGGTCAGAACCACTACTCGATCAACCTTACCGTTAGCATCCCGCAAGGCGTAGAAATGATGCGAAAGCCACAGATTTCCATAGGTGTCCGATGCGGAGACTTCAATTTCCGGGATATGCAGATAGCCGCCTTCTTCGTAGATTTTCTTCACCGAGTTCTTCCACGGTCCCAGGTAGTCGTCGCGTTGATCAAACCTGAGCTCGTTACGTTCCCGCGTCGTGTAGTCCTTAAGTTGATCATCACTGATATTCCAGATGTTGCGCCATGCGCTGTTGTAGATGAGCAGTTTGCCCTTGCGGTTACGAACTGTTACACCGATCGGTGAGTGTTCGATGACGGCACGGCTGAGGTCCTCACTTTCTTTCAGCGCCAGTCTCTCCTTTCGACGGTCGGTCACATCACGAAAATATCCCACAACCGCCTTTTGATCTCCCAGGTTTTGTATCCCTCCTGTAA
The DNA here is from genome assembly GCA_024278515.1 of Candidatus Zixiibacteriota bacterium. Lineage (GTDB taxonomy): Bacteria > Zixibacteria > MSB-5A5 > GN15 > FEB-12 > JAJRTA01. The sequence continues at coordinate 10,242 of JAJRTA010000044.1, read as the reverse complement.
CATTAAAATACCTGAGGCTGCCGTCCTTATGCCGGAATGGCAGCTCTTCAAACATTCTGATTTTTCCGGATGATATATCGTCCATCGCTCTGTACGCATCCTTGAGCGCCTCGGATGGGTGCAGATTTTCGATCTTCATTTTAAGCAGTTCATCCTGTGAATAGCCCAGGGAGCGACACATTTCTTTGTTGACATACAGGAGCTTTCGGCTGGTCGGATCAATTACGACAATACCGATATCGGCTGACTCGACGAGCGAGGAATACCTTCTTTCACTTTCGGCCAGACGTTTTCTGGCCAGTTTCATCTCGGTGATATCCTGTCCCACCGCGATCGCCACAAACTGCTCGGAGCCAGAGCCGGATATCACGCTGTTTGACCACAGTATGGTACGACGATCACCTTTTTTGGTAATAATGGTTCCTTCGTAAGTATCATGAGGGTTCTTACGCACCCACTCGACAAAATTATCCTGCTCGGGATGGCGTTCTTCTTCGGGAAGAAACATCTCAGGCCAGCTCTTCCCGATAACTTCCTTTCTCGAATATCCCGTAGTATGTTCGCAACCTTTGTTGAAGACAGTTATCTTTGCTTCATGATCAAGACATACTATCAGGCTGTTGGCCGTGTCCAGAAGGGATCTTACAAAATCACGCTCGGATTTCAACTCCCGCCGGGTTTGCATAAGCTCCGTTATGTCGCGAGCGTAGGCGGTAGCCGCCACTATCACACCGGTACTGTCACGCACCGGTTCAATACTCGTGATATAAACTCGTGAGATTCCTTTCAGGATGGTTTCAGATTCACGAACCAGACCGCGACCGTTATCGATTACCTCGAGGATGTCCTCCATCTGGATATCAGCGATATCCTTCGGAAACAGGTCCCACATGGTTTTACCAATAAAATCCGATGGCTTGCCCCCCAGCCGCTCCGCGGCAATACTATTCATAAACAGAAACTCCCCCTGCCGGTTTAGTGAAAAAATAGCTTCACCGGCGCTTTCGATCAGGCTGCGATACCTTTCCTCGCTTTCTATCAAAGCCTGCTCGGCCAGCTTCCGTTCGGTTACATCTCGTATGACACCTTCGACTCCTGATATCTCCCCGGACTCATCTCTGTAGATATTAGTGCTGGTGCTGATTGTTACCTGTGAACCGTCTTTCTTTCTCATTGTGATCTCAAAATCATCAACATGCCCGATCTCACGAATTTTCTCCATCAGGTATCGACGATCTTCGGGATTCACATAGTAATCGGCTACCTGCGTTCCAACCACTTCATCCATAGAATCATATCCCAGGATGCGCAAAGCCGCCGGTGACACCCAGATAAGACGTCCTTCCATATCACAACGATAGAATCCATCCCGGCTTACCTGGAAAAACTGATGGAGCTTTCGTTCACTCTGAGCCAGGCGGCGCGCCGCTCTTTGCCGCACAGCGTTGACTATCACCAGGGCCAGTATCAGCAACAAAAGGATTATCAGAAACGGTACCTGGTAATGCCAATAGATCAGCCGAATAAACTCCAGAACTCCCATTCGATTCAGCTTCAGGATTTGCGCCGCGTTCAGACGGGTTACGCTAAGGTGTGTTACGCAGCCGTTGTCGTCATAGACCAGACCGCTGACCGTCTCGTATTTTTCATCAATGGAGCCGAGTTGATCAAAATCTCGCGAGTAGAATATCAGACGGTCGCCCGATTCGAACAGGTAGGCTGGTTCATCCCTTCCGGGCAGTAAGAATGTACCAAAATGAGCGCGCAGGGCGGAAGGGGCCGATTTGGCCAGAACGTTCAGTTGTCTGTCAAATATCCGGATTTTACCCTGACGCGACACGGTGAAGATACAACTGTCACCGGCCGGCGGGTAGTAGTCCATCCAGAAATCGAAGATGCGGTCATCACAATCATAGAATGCTACCGGCCGAAATTCCGAATCAACTTTGGCGAACTGATATTTTGGCTGGAGTAATCGGGCGCTGTCTTCAGGTTTAACAAAAGGCAAAGAATAAAAGGCATAGAATAAGCCGTCTTTTTCCCCGGGCCACAATCCCGCGGAGCCGTGTTCTTCAGCAACTATGTAACGATGCGTAACTTCCCCGCGGCTGTTGATCCGGCCCAGCCAACAGAAGTAGTCGTCGAAATTGTTGTCCGCGACACCGTTCTTGTAATTGTAGGTGGAAAATACAACCGCGGGATTCGCAGAGTCACGACACGAAAACAGATTGCCGCGCATCACAGCCCCCGCGACCGGGACCGACCACTCGATCGAGCGATTGTCCGGCTCCAGACAGATCAGAAGCCGGGGATAAAGATTTCGCCCGGGATCGACCCATAGAAAAACCTCGTCGTGACCATCGTAATCGTAATCTTCGCATAATACCGGGGCGACATCGCACTCCCATTTGCCGTTGCCGGTTAAATCATCACCGGTCGTCAGGAAAGCATAATCAACAATATCGTTACCAGGAGTCATTATCGCAGCAAACGCCGAATCATTGCGATGTCCGCCGGCGACAACGCCCTGAATTTTCGTATCGGCCGCATCATACAGGATGAAACCGGTAAGAGTAAAATAAAGCGGGGTCCAGTTGATTATCTGGCCGCTGGTAAAGTTCTCAAAACTCAACACGGCCGGACCATCACTATTCTTGTCGGGGTTGAAACCATGAATGAACCAGGCGGTGTCGCCGGAACCGTACTGTGGCTTTATGATCTGCACTTCATTTACTACCGGCACTTTGTGGGTTTCCCAGTCGGTTCCCTGGATTATTTCGGATGAATAAGGAAGCGGGACAGTATTGCTGCGGATTTCTATGTCGAGTTGTTCGACCGCTCTTACTACACCAGGCGGCGTACAAATAATCAGACCGATCAATAACAGCCGACGGAGTTTTTGAAATACAGGCATCTGACAAAGATAGCCAATTATACAGTTTCTGGCAATTAAGGGGATGATATTACTTTAAGCCGGTATCCAGAAACCCGGTAACCGGAACTCCGACAGTGGCCAATTGTTCAACTGAGGGAATGGATACCGGATCAAGTCCGGCATGACGAAGTTTCATGACCTGTATTGATGTCGCAATATTCTCACTGCCCCGTCATTCCGGGCCCTGCCCCGGAATCCAGGCGGTTGAACCGACACACACCGTCTCCGTCTGCGGCGGAGCCACACTTCTCGAGGGGGGATATAGTTTAGTAGGGTGGAACCCTTTCAACGATTTCGCCAATAATAATTATGTAGTCGGTGTACGACCCGTGCGCCGATCCGCAGTGGATATCCCAGGGAGTCCACTACACACGATAAAGCAGGCTGGCTCCCTTGCATGTTTCGGCTATTTTGCTATCGGCCTTCTTTATCCAGAAGATTCAATAGTTCACGAAAGTCTTCCGGTGGATCTACGCTCACATCGATCACCGCTCCTGTTACCGGATGATCGAATTTCAGGCGGGTTGCATGAAGAGCCTGACGTTTCATTTTCTCAAGCAGTTTCCCGGCCAGGATTCGTTCCGGCGCAAAAATACCACGGTGCCATTTCTGACGTCCTCCATAGTCGGGGTCGCCGAATACCGGGTGCCCGAGATGTGACAGATGCACTCTGATCTGGTGTGTCCGACCGGTCTGCAGATTGACCTCAAGCAAATCATACGACCGATAACGATCCAATAGCCGGTATTCAGTCACTGCGTTGCGGCTCTTTCGACTGGTTACACTCATCCTGGTGCGGTCGCGGAGCGACCGTCCGATCGGAAGGTCGATGGTTCCCTTTTCATTTTTCATGTGACCACACACCAGAGCCAGATAGGTACGCGTCACTGATCTGTCGTGTACCGCTTTTTGCAAAGCGCGCAGGGTTTCGTCGGTACGGGCGACTACCAGCAAACCGGAAGTGTTCTTATCCAGACGGTGCACGATCCCCGGCCGGTCGTGCGGCCCGGTTGACGGGAGCCGTCCCAGGTGATAAATGAGCGCGTTGACCAGCGTTCCCGAGTAGTTGCCGGCGGCGGGATGGGTAACCATGCCGGGAGGTTTGTTTACAACCACCAGATGATCATCTTCGTAAACGAAATCAAGAGAGATCGGTTCCCCCTCAAGATCCATCCGAGGCAACGGCGGGATATCAAGTCTGATAATCTCCCCTCCGCTCACCTTGTATTTCTTGGAGGCTACTTTGCCATCAACGGTGATAAGCCCGTTTTCAAACAGTTTCTGAATGCGACTGCGGGTAAGATCAAGATCACTGTGAGAAGCAAGGTATCGGTCGATTCTCTGGGGTGCAATCATCGACGGCAGTTTAATTGTTATGACCGATTTTTCCTGATCGTCGAGGTCACGCACGGGAACTCTTATTCAATAGGAGCTTCTTTACCGACCAGTCGGAGCATCTCGGTAACCGCTCGTTCGTAGCCGACCAGCATCGCCCGCGCCGCCACGGAATAACCGATCACGAACTCATCAATCACGTTCATCTCGATTAATGGTGACAGGTTGCGATAGGTCAGTCCCCGTCCGCAGTTTATCGTCAGTCCGGCTTTAGCAGCCACCTCCACAGCGGCATCGATATTATCAAGCTCCTGCTGGGCATCATCGATAGTCCTGGCATTCGAGTATCCGGCGCAGTTTAACAACACAGTCGAAACCCCCAGCTTCGCCGCCTGCTTTATCCGATCCGCAAGAGGATCAACAAATACTCCCACCATCACACCGACTGCAGAGAGACGATCGACAATATCTTTCAGGTCGACATCGGCGTTCAACAAATCCAGGGGTAAAACCGCGTCATCGCCGCCGACTTCACTTGATACCAGGGTAACCATCCACGGCTTAACTTCCAGAGCCTTTTCGATATACTCCTCGACTGCGGGCATCTCAATAGTCAGTCGTGTTTTCACCACACCTTTCAGAAGATAAAGATCGCGGTCACGCACAAACTGACGTCGTGGCGAAAGCTGAATCGCAACTCCATCGGCTCCGGCCATTTCAACAAGCACGGCTACCTGCACCGGATCCGGCTCAGCGTAACCGCGCAAACTGCGAACAGCGGCTACGGTATCGACATTGATGGTAAGTGATGCCAAGAAACACTCCTTGTAAAAGTTTGATCCGGGCTTCCGTCCATGAACCCGGCTCGATGATCGAAACCTATCGAACCGATCGCCTCAAGTCAAATTGAAAAACCTGCTCACGGGGTCTGATCGGACATGAACGGAATCAGCCGCCGGGTCAGTTCAATAAACTGCTCAATCGATACCTGTTCGGCTCGAATGTTCTCTTCAAGCTTCATGTCCCGGAGCGCCGACCGAACCGTTGTCGCGTCGGGGATAAGTCCTCCGGCCAGATTGTTGACAAGCAGTTTGCGCCGTTGTGTGAAGGCGGTACGAACAAGCCGCTCGAATCGCTTCGGGTCGCCGACATCAATCGCACGTCTCGTGATAAGCCGGACAACCGCCGAGGTCACTTTTGGCGGGGGGCGAAATGAGTCACGCTTGACTGTGAAACATAATTCGACATCAAAATAAAGCTGTGAGAACACAGCCAGCGGCGACCAGTTCCTGCTTCCAGGCCGGGAAGCCAGACGATCGGCCACTTCTTTTTGCATCATCAGACACGCTTTGTGAATAAATGAACGGTACTTCACTACCCAGTCAAGCACCGGCGAGCTGATATGGTACGGTAAATTACCCGCAAGGATGAATGGTTCCATCCCGCAAGAACCCGGATCGAGATCAAGAAAATCCTGATTCAGAATAGAGACGTTCGAGTATTCGCCAAGCAGACGCTCAAGATATCCGATCAGGTCGTTGTCTATCTCAACAGCGATTATCCGCGCGCCCGATCGGGCCAAAGGTAAGGTCAACGCTCCGCGACCGGCGCCGATCTCTATGACAGGCATCGAATCCGACGGTTCGATCAGGTCAATGATTTTCTGAATGATGTTGTCTGCAATCAGGAAGTTCTGGCCGAGTCGTTTCTTGGGACGGTATCCGGCCATGTCTCATCCCCCGAAAGTCTCCACCATGCGATACAGTTTCCGGCAGGCACGATCAGTTATTTTTTCGACCTCGGCAGGCGTGATATTGCGAAGCTCGGCGATTCTGTCGCAGGTATGTTTCATCAGGGCCGGTTCGTTGGTTTTGCCGCGATGCGGTATCGGAGCGAGGTAAGGAGCGTCGGTTTCAAGTACTATTTTATCCAGGGGTACTTCAGCGGCCAGGTCGGCCATGCGTGCGCCTTTATAGGTAACCACCCCGCCTAAACCGACAACAAACCCCAACTCGAACAACTGAAGGGCCTGGTCGACTGTTCCGGGGAAACAATGAAACACCCCCCCGGAAAGATCTGGTGCGTATTCACAAACGATGTCAAAAGTCTCCCCGAACGCTTCACGCGTGTGAATCACAACCGGCATGTTCAACTCTGCAGCCAACTGCAACTGCCGGTGAAACACCTTGCGCTGTATTGGACGGGGCGAGTTGTCCCGGTAAAAGTCCAGACCGATTTCGCCGATAGCAACTACCTTCTCATGCCGGGCCAGAGTTTTCAGTTCCGCAAAAACATCATCATTCATAGTTCCGGCATCATGGGGATGAACACCGACCGTGGCGAATATCATCTCATGCCCGGAAGCCAGTTCCACCGAACGACGCGACGATTTCAGATCGACGCCGATATTGACTATCGTGTGCACACCGGCATCCCGGGCCGAAGCAAGGACCTCATCAAGCCTGTCGTGGAACGGTTTGAAATCGAGATGACAGTGCGAATCGATCATCAGCTTACACGAGCGCCCAGCGGCAGGTCGCCGTCCGGCACCAGCAACACCAGTTTACTGCCCTTACTGGCGGCAAGGAGCATACCGTTGGATTCAACCCCACGGATAGTGGCCGGTTTCAGATTGGTTACCACTATGATATTCATGCCGGTAATCTTCTCCGGCGAATAGTGTCGGGCCACTCCGGCCACGATCTGACGTTTATGATTGCCGAGGTCAACCTGGAGTTTCAGAAGTTTGTCGGCGCCCTCGACCGGTTCAGCCGTAAGCACTTTCGCCACCCGCATATCAGCCCGCGCGAACTCGGAGATATCGAGCAGGTTGTCGGCCGATTTTGTTTTCTTTTCAGTCTCGGTTGTTTTCTGCTCTTTCGAAGGTTTCAGTCGCGGGAAGATCGGCTCATTGATAGATATTTTAGCTCCCGGCTGGAGGTTGAAAAACTCGCGCGCGTTTACCAGGGTGAGAGTGTCATCATCAAGTGACAGAACCTTCCGCAGTTCTCTCATCTTACTCGGCATCACCGGATACAAAACCACCGATACTATCCGCAGGATTTCACAACAGGCATAGAGCACACCGCCCAGCTCCTCGGTTCGCCCTTCTCGGGCCAGATTCCAGGGAGCCCGGTCGTTGAAGAACTTGTTGGCCGCCCGGACCATCGTGATGGCGTCGCCGATTGCCTGTCCTATCCGGAAGTGGTTGATATGTTCATGGGCGGCATTGGGCAGCCGTTCGGCCTGTTCCATGAGTTCCTGAAGCCCCTCGAGACCATTGTACGGCTGGGGGAGCCTGCCGTCAAAATTCACCATCACCATTTTGGCTACACGCGAGACGAGGTTTCCGAGATCGTTGGCCAGATCGGAATTGTACTGCGAAATAAATCGACTGGCCTGGATATCGCCATCGATACCGAACGGATACTGGGTCAGCAGCAGGTAACGAGTGCCGTCGGGGCCGAATTCGGCTACCATATCGTTCGGATCGATCCTGGCCCCGAGAGATTTCGACATCTTCTGACCGTCAACGGTAAAGAATCCATGCAGAAAGAGCGTATCGGGCAGTTTCAGACCGGCGGCCATGAGCATGGCCGGCCAATAAAGGCAGTGGAACTTGAGGATATCCTTGGCCATCAGGTGAACGACTTCCGCGTTGGTCCACCATTTGTCAAACTGAGCAGGATCATCACCGTAACCTATGGCGCTGATATAATTGGAAAGAGCATCGACCCACACATAGGCCACCTGGGAGTCATCAAACGACAAGGGTATCCCCCACTTGACCCGTTCGCGTGAGAGGGAAAAATCCGGAAGGTCCTGATCGATCAAACCAAGAACTTCGCGTTTGCGTTCTTCCGGCAGGATCTTCAGCTCGTCCGACTCTATTTTCTGTTTCAGAACCGGCAGGTACGCGGACAAACGGAAAAAATAGTTCTTCTCGCGAAGTTTCTCCGGCACTTTCCGGTGATCCGGACATTCTCCGTCAACTAATTCCTTTTCCGTGAGAAACTTTTCGCAACCGGTGCAGTAGAGCCCTTCATAGTAATCGGAGTAAACGACCTCACGGCCGTCTTCGAGCCTGGCCGCCCGCATGGCATCGAGAATCTTCCAGACCGCTTTTTCATGACGTTGGGACGTCGTGCGAATAAAGTAGTCGTAGTCAATTTCGAGGTTCTTCCATGCTTCCTTGAAGGTCTCGACAGTTTTGTCGCAAAACTCGATTTCCGAGACTCCGGCTTCGGCGGCGGCTTCGGCTACTTTCGATCCATGTTCGTCGGTTCCGGTGAGGAAAAACGACTCGCGTCCGGCCAGCCGATGGAAACGAGCCAGCAGGTCGGCGGCTATCGTGGTGTAGGCATGTCCGATATGCGGCTTATCGTTAACATAGTAAATCGGCGTCGTGACATAAAATGGTTTCGACAATTTATCAGCTCCTCTCGGAATCAGATTCAGACGCACCGCGGTCAACGTGATCATCCGTTTCCATATCTATCGGCCCATTCGCATAACTCTCTTCTGATTTATTATGGCCGGACCGACTTTGTTCTTTGTCGCTACGTCGTTTAGACGTAAGCAGACTGTCGGCCGTAGCAGTGATCCGATGACCCTCCGAATCCCTGATGACAGCAACCTCGTTAAAAATATCAATACGTTCGATAGTGCCGGACTCGCCGGTTTTGGTAGTCACTCTCGCTCCCACCGGGGGGAACCGTTTCTTGCATGCAGTGTACTGATCGGCCTCGTAACGCAGACAACAAAGCAGGCGTCCGCAGTTCCCCGAGATCTTGGCCGGATTCAGCGGCAGGTCCTGATCCCGGGCGTGCTGGGTGCTGATCGGCGCAAAATCGGTTATGAAGCTGTTACAGCATTGACGTAACCCGCAGATACCGTAACCTCCCACGCGACGGGCCTCATCGCGCACGCCGATCTGCCGAAGCTCTATTCGGGTGCGGAACTTCGCGGCCATATCCTTTACCAGTTCCCTGAAATCGACCCTGTGATCAGCCGTGAAATAGACCGTCATTTTGTTACCGTCGAACTGACACTCCACATCGACAACTTTCATCTGCAAACGGTGAGCTTTGACCATTTGCACAGATTCCCGCTGCAGCTCTAACTCCCTCGCCCGCAACTGTTCCATTGCCTTCACGTCTTCATCGGATGCGCGCCGCAGAATTGAGCGGGGTCGCTCCCGGTCGCCCAGATCGGTATTTTCATCAACTTTGTTTCGCAGGATGCCTATATCCTCACCCCGTTCCGCCTGGACAATCACCAGGTCGTTGGTTTTAAGCGAGTGATAATAGCTGTTGAAGAAATACTCTTTTCTCGATCCTTTGAACTCTACCAGATATAATTCAGCCATCGATCTTTCTCATAACAACCACGACAAAGGCTCTCAATACGATTAAACAGCGTCGATTGACGCTTTCAACTTGAGAACCAAAGCCGTCAGTGAGCCATGAATATGCACATTCAGGGCAAGGTCGGCAAGGCTAATCTTGATTTGTTCGGCCATTGAAGCGGCCAGGCGGGAATCGGTGAAGCGGGCAGACAGCTTGCTCAGTTCAGTTGTAAAGTCGACATTGATCAGTTCGTTTTCATCACCCACCACCGCCAGCCGGAGACAGTCACGAATCAGTGACAGCCACAGTTTCAGCAGTTGTTCGGCCTGTCCGCGATCGCGGGCGTCAACCAGGTCGGTCAGGCGACTCACTACGGTCGGAGTATCATCGAGTAACAGCGACTTGAAAAGGAGAAAACCGACCGCACGTTGCGAGGGATCTTCCTCCGAATCACTCTCGATCAGCTCAATCGCCCGGCCTACGGAACCATCGGCAATCCGTGCCGCAAGACGAGCGCTATTTTCGCTGACTTCGTACTTTGACGTTAAGTACTGCTCAATAATCTCCGACCGTACCCGTTCAAGACGGACTTTCTGCGAACGCGACTGAATAGTCGGCAGTAAT
>JAJRTA010000043.1 GCA_024278515.1 Candidatus Zixiibacteriota bacterium | reverse complement strand
CTTCTTTGTACTTAAGCGAGGCCACATACCTGTTCGATGAGTCGGCCGGATCGTAATATTCTTCTTTATGGTTCAGGGCTTCACGAATCGATCTTCTGGCGCTGGCCCGGGCCGGGGTTTCTTCGTCCGTAAGGCGTGAACGTTGTTGCCGTACCTGACCATACAGAAACCTCTCGAACTCTTTCCAGAGAATATCGGCAGGACTGTTCTCAAAATCCCCGAAACCGTTTCTACGGAAAAAACTGAATACCCGATGGAACCGCTCCCCCCGGTGTTTTTCGAGAATTCGACCTGTCATGTAGTTGGTCGGCTCTTCGAAAGGATCGGATGCGGACTGATCAAAAAATGGAACAGTCCAGCCTTTGGCCTTGTAGAAACGCAGACGACGGTTGACCAGGGTCAGGCACATAAGCACGAACGGCCGCTGATAATTATAGTCAAGCGGTCGGCGCAAGAACTGTTTCAGAATTATCGGATACGGAACATCGCTGTCAGTCATGTTCAGGGCTGCCCTGCGAAAGCCTGTTCTCTGGTGTCTCTCCTGATAATATAATGCCACCCGGTAAACTGTGCAAGCTGTTGTCAGCAGCTTGCCGGGAAGTTCACAAATGTGCCGGTCAATCTACCGCAACAATACTTTCAGTGGCGAAGAATCCACCGCCCACTGCCCCTTGCCGATATTGCGGGTCCCTTCGAATACAAGGAACGAGTACTTGCCGTAGTGTGGAATAAGTTGTCCCAGACGCGGCAACGATTTGAAATCGGATGTTATAACAACCATGAACCGGTTGTTCCCGTTCCAGCGCTGACCGGTCAGGACAAAGGTATGTCCCTTGCGTGGATAGTCCTCCCCCTGTACCGTCACAGTGGCATTTTTTATTACGACCTTGTTCTTCAGGTACTCCGGCAGCTCCGAAGGATTCATGACAATCGGCGCACATGTCTGATCGATAGTCGAAAACTTGTTCATCGGGTGAACTTCAACAGTATCACCTTCGACATTTGTACCGAACTCGGCAAACAAAGCAATCACATCAAGGCGGCTGTCCGGAGTGAAGTAACAGCGTGCGTCCCTGCCCATCACCGAAGAAACAATCGGCTCTACTTCTTCGGGATAAAGCTTTCGAAACAGATGATAATCGGGGTCTATTTCAATTCCGCTCCCCGCAGCAGTAATAGATTCAGAACGATCGGAGAACATGATAGTACTGTCGTGGACCGATCCGCCCGCAAAGATTCTTATCGGAACCCGAATCCGGTATGTCTCTTCGACAGGCTGTGATATAACAGCAGTAATCATCGTCACACCTGAACTGTCAATCAAACGCGCATCGCTGAGAGCGAGCGACGGCGCTCCGGCCCGGTCGATCCATTGAGGAATGATGTGCGAAAGGTCTTTACCGCTTGTTTTCTCAAATGCCGCAATCCATTCCTCCCAGCCGATTTTCTGTTCGACATGAAGATTATAGACCTGCTTCCATGCCTCGAAAAAAGGCTCGGTACCGATCTCCTGTTCGATCATGTGAAAGACCATCATCGCCTTGCCGTAACCAATACTGCGGGTGTCGGGGCTGGAACGCGAGGTGAACTCACGCAACGGGAAATCATTCTCACTGTCGACATAAGAAACAAACTGTTTCAGAATATCCTTGCGGTAAGTCCGGGCCGCTTCCTCCGACTGCATGAGTTTGTAGCGGTAGTCAGCACCGTAAACTGTCAGCCCTTCGCACCAGTTGCCGCGATCGTAGTCGACATAGACCGAATTCCCCCACCAGTTATGAAGTACTTCATGCCCCAGTGATGTTTTGACGATAAACGGCATCTGCAGCACGCGCTGTCCCAGCAGTGTCCAGGCCGGCATACCATAACCGGTCGGGAAAAAGTTCTCGACCACGGTGAACCGCTTGTACGGATAAGGGCCGATCAGTTCGGAATACATTTTGATATAATCGGCTGTCGCGGGAAGATACGTTTCGAATAAAGAAGTGTCGGCCTCGAAGAAGTAGCACCAGACTTCAACACTGTCAACCATCACAGAACTAATCACATACGGAGCGGCCATAAACATACAACCGTCCGACATGAATGGGTTTCCCCACGACTGGACTTTGCGACCGTTATGAGTTTCTGATGACAGCAGGTTCCCGTCGCTGATCGATTCCCATGCTTCGGGGATGTCGGCGGTTAGTCTGAAACTGACCAGCTCTTCGTCCCCCATTGGATAGAAATAAGACGCGCCGCTGAGATAAGCGCCCTGCTCAAGGATCGTCCCGGTCACTTCTCCCCCGACCCGTTCGCGTGAAAAACGCATATTCTCCACATCATCATCAAAGACCGCCACATAATTCAGAACAAACTCCACACTGCCGTCTTCTGACGAACTGAAAGAGATCACCCGGATTTTTTCTGCAGCCTCCAGCTCAAAAAATCTGTTAATAAGGTTCCTGGGAATGGATGAATCCGTAGCCTCGATTATGGAAAAATCCTGCGGCAGCTCACCGTTGACCGTGAATGATTCTATCTCGGCTGTTTTGCACAGAGTAAACAGGTTTTTCCCCTGCCTGACCTGCATAACGCCGCTATCTGAAATCGCGGCCTGATGCGCCGGGACGTCCAGCTTTATGTTGATATGATGTTGCCTGAACTCTACCAGTGAACCTGTTTCCGACATGACACCGGTTGCGCTGATGAAAATACCGACAACCATCAGCAGTGATATTTTCAGACCTCCTGGCATATTTGACTCCTGTCTAATGTGGATATTATCCTGCCTTTATTCTCCGCATTCCCCGACACGGGGGAAATCAATGATCAATGCCGGAGGCCGGACTCGAACCGGCACGGTCAACAAAGACCAAGGGATTTTAAGTCCCTGGTGTCTACCATTCCACCACTCCGGCAATCGTTGCAGGATAAGGACTTAAACCTGGCTGCGCAAGATCAAATATAGGCCCTCAGGCCACTATTCAAGCTCTGGTTATTCGGAAATTGTAGCTAAATAGATTACGTATATCTTAAAGATACAGAGATGATCTTCCCCAAAATAATCGACATTATCATTACCTTATACGATCCGAGCAATTACCGTACACTGTTACCTTTTTCAATTCAAAGTTTTCGACTGAAGCCGGCGTTTGGGGCCTGTTTTGATTTGCTCCCAATAATATTCATGAATACCAGCGATCCGACAATAACAGCAGTACCGACAAGTTCGTTGTTATCCAAGCGTTCATCTAAAAACAGAGCGCCGATAGCAAGAGCGAAGAGTGGTGTAAGAAACGTGTAAGCATTCATATTGTGAAGTTTTTCAACTTTCAACAGATTGAACCATAAGTACGTCGCGATGGCGGTACCCGGGATAGCCAATACACCCAGCGACACAACCAACGGCGTTCCCCAGGAAATCTCATTCGTATTTTCCAGAATTAAGCCGGCAATCCCCAAAGGAACACTTCCGACAATAAGCTGCCACGCGCTGAGTCTTAAAATATTGGTCCTTGAGGCTACCTTCTTTAACCAAACATTGCCGAGGGCAACTCCGAATGCGCCCAGAAGGACAGAGCCGATTCCTCCCGGGGTGATATTTGTCTGGCTATGATGGAGTGACGGCAGTACGATAACCGAGATTCCCAGCAACCCTGTAATCATAACAGTCAACTGTCCGGGAGTGACACGTTCAACAGAAGAAAGATATGCAAGCCCCACGGCAATTATTGGTTGTGAATTGGCTACTACAGTAGCAAGGCCGGGCGAAACCAGACTTCCCGCCAGAAACATCCCGCTGAACCCCAACGAAGTGTAACCGAGCCCGATAATAATAATCGATCGCCAGATACGCCAGCCTCGTGGGAACATAGAGCCCTCTGTTTTCACACTGAATAAAAACAGAGTCATACCTGCCAATACCGACCTCATAAAAGCAAGGTAAAGCGGCGGCGATTCTCTGAGCGCAATTGAGATAAAAGGATAGCAGAGAGACCATAATAAGCATACGGTGATTATTTTAAGCTTGAGCATCGGAACCCACCCCTGCATATTTCAGGAAAAAGAAACACGTCGTCAGATTAAAGCCTGGTTTTCTCGCCGTAACCCATTAGCGAAACATTCTCCTTTTGATATCCCACGATAGTCTGTACCGTATTTCAAAACAACTTTCACTTACAAATCCGGTCCGGCTTAATCCCTCACAACCCCAAGCTGTCCGTTTTGTACACACCGACACCACACACATGAACAGTTATCATGATTGCACTCGCTGTCCTTGACCCGGCTGGAATACTTCCTCGCCGCCACTAACGAGATAAGTCGTTTGGCGAATGATGAATTGTAATGTTTGTTAAGCAAATCCCTCGAGTCCCGGCTACTGAGTTTGTTTGCCAGATAACCGTATCCCCGCGAACCCAGCCACTCGAACAGATATCTGTTGGCCAGTGAAGCCTCCAGGGTTGGTCTCAGGCTTCGCTTCCAGGCAGTGTCATAATCGAAACCTTCAATGATACTTCTCGCGACCAGGTATCCTGAACGAATGGCATATCGCATACCAAAACCCCATAGATAATCCTGGAATCCGGCTGCCTCTCCCACATACAGTTTATTGTTCCTGTTCTGGTGTTTCCTCAAAAAGAAATTACCAAAGCCGCCAAATTTCCTTTCTGCCCGGATGTTCAAATGTAGCCGGCTCTTGAAGCGATCTATGCAAACAGTACGATAATAATCGGCCTTCCGAAACTCTCTGAACAAGACAGACGCAATTGTACCACGACCCCGACTGACTAACAAGTATCCATATCCTTTTGGAGCAGTGGCATCGTCGAATATAATCGCCGCGATATCAGGAGCATCGGTTTCAAATGTTATACCTGACGCAATGATATCGCCGCTTTTCGGACCCGTGGCAACAATAACCCGTCCCTTGTATTTATCGATCCGCTTGCCGAAGTTGATAACGACACCACACTCTTCGGCCTGTCGCTTAAGGCCGTAGTCGATTGTTTCGGATCTGCTGCCTCTGCTTACGAGGTAAAAGGAAGTCTTACTGGATTTGACAGAGATTACCTCCCCCTGTGGTGTGAATATCAACCCATCTGAATATGGTGAATAGTCGAAATCCAGACGGAGCCCCATCTCAGTGAACTCCTGTATAACATCTACTTCAGAGCTCCAGTTTTCAAGACCCTGGAAGTCATTATTGAAGCGAAAGCCCACATCCGAATGCTGTTCGAATACTGTTACCGCAAAACCGTTTCTTGCCAGGGTAATAGCTGCGGTCAAACCCGCCAGACCGGCACCTATAATATTTATACCTTCCTTCATGCCAATTCAAAAAACAATACTACTCAGAACAGTCATAACCAATTTTTCGGTTGAAGAAATTATACAACGGCACAAATACCAACGCTACATAAATACCGTACAAAATTGTCTCAATCAGGCCTACGAAAAATGTCGTCCATGTCAGCCATGAAAAACCCGGCAACAGGATCTCCCATACCTTGTGCATGGCATACTCATGGAATATCAAGCCATAAACAACACATAGTACATACGTTGTTGCCAGAAAAGTGCTCAGGGAAGCAGCTACCGGTTTGAAACAAAGTCTATTCATACCAACCTCCCAGGCTTAGTGACAACCTGATTTTTTCTCATCTTTTTTCGCTGCCGTTTCTCCGGACGGATTGTTCCCGGACTTGCTTTTGTGCTTGCCGTGGGAATGTCCGCCGCAGCAGCCGCCTTTCCTCATCATCAGGAAAAACAAGCCGCCAATAACCACGAGCCATATTAGATTTTCCATCTCGGCACCTACCTTTGCATTAGATCGCGCTTAATTTTTTCATATTCATCGCCGTGATCTCGCCGATAGCGTACCTCTTTCATGAGATCAAGCGGGTTATCAGAGTTGAGATTCCCTTCTGCCCGATAAGCCGCACATGGCTTTCATCAGCAGTATTATCACTCAGACAAGAAAACCCAAAAAAGAATCATGCCAGATCCACCGAATCCGAAGTGCAGCATCCATGACCTTCTTCAGACCCGTCAGCTACCTGCTCCAACGACGTCAGAACAGTTTTCAGTTTCTTCCGGACCTCTTCGGCGACCGGCTCAAGATCAGCATTGCCGACAATACTGAGGTTCTTCACGGGATTGATGGCGGCAACGACACACTGTCCCTCACCTGTCTCATAGACTATAACATTGCAAGGCAACAGCAGCCCGAGATCTACTTCTTCAGTAAGCGCCTGGTAAGCCAACGGTGGATTGCACGCTCCCAGAATGCGATACTGCCTGAAGTCAACATCCAGCTTCTTTTTTAGTGTCGCCTTCACATCAATATCACTCAAAATGCCAAAACCCTGTTCGGCCAGAGCCTCTACGGTACGAGTGACGACATCCTCAAAAGGTCCTTCTTGTTGAATTCCAATTCCATATTCAGTGTTATACATGATTATTCTCCTTTATTTCACGCGTTACAGACAACCAGCCATTCCAGAGTGTGTTGTCTCACAGTGCGGGCAACCGCCCCGACGAACGTGATTCTCAGGTTCGTCAGCTCTCCGGAACTTTTGACTGATGACTCTTTGCTGCATGTCTTACTTCTGTCCATTTTGTTCTCTGATCACTAATTCCCAGCCGGGACGATTCATTAAAACCGTCCCGGCCGTAAGAATCAGCGTATGGCAGCGCTCCTTCTAATTATCCTGGTTCTTTGTGCTTTGGCCCATCATCATGCCACAGCCCATCTTCCCCATTTTCCCCATTTTTTCATCTGAGTTCATCATATTCATACACATGGATTGATGCTCAGACATATTGTCGTACACTACCTGCAACATCTCCTGATGTTTCTTCATCTCGGTTTTCAGAGCATTGATATCATCAATTTGCAGCATGGTATCAAAATGCTCCTGAAGTTTGCCGAAATTATTCAACATCATTTTACAGCCTTTTGACATGTCGCCCATGTCCCCCGTCATCCCCATGTTCCCCATATCAGACTTTGATGTGGAACCCGACTGGTTCATCATGGAATGATCATGACCTTCACCCATCATCTGGGTGACTCCAAAGGAAGCCAGCCCTAACGTGAGCAGGGTCGCCGTTGTAAGCATTCGAAGTGACTTTTTCATTTTTTCTTTCCTTGTTTTAAGTTTCTGGCTTATATCAAAGCAACTTCCATGCCAATCAACAGCACGGCCCGTAAGGCATTGTACTACATAACCATACGAACCGCAGAGAACAATCGTGTTCCTGCCGCCCCAATAACCCTGTAGAATATTCTTCAATATCATACACTATTGAAGGTAGCTCTTCACTGCTTATCCGGATAATCTCCTTAACCGATCAATATTATTCATTCCGCACTTATTTCACGATAACGCCACCTGCACTTTCAACAACTGATGCGATGTGAAGAAAAATAAACGGCCTCTTTATTTTTCTGCAACCTGTTCTTGAAGGCATTTTTGTTGACAACTCATCACCGTTTCGCAGTTATTGAAAATGGAAGTGGATATCTTTATTGTAAGATTTTTTGAAAGGATAAATTATTTATGGACAGGCGGAATTTTATGAAAACCGGGGCTGTGGTTTCGGTTGCATCGCTTCTTCCAGCTTCATTTCTTTCACCTGAAGCTATAGCCGCAGTTTCTGATAGATTCCCGAAGCCGATGACGCCTATACTTGATGGTGATGTAAAAGAGTTCCATCTATCCGTCGATATTATTCAACAGGAAGTGGTGCCGGGATTCAAATTCCACACTCTTGCTTTCAACAATCAAATTCCAGGACCTGAAATCCGTGTTAAGCGCGGCGATAAGATCAGGGTCATATTCAAAAATAAGACGGAGCTCAATCATACTATCCACTGGCATGGGATGTATGTGCCCTGGCGTATGGACGGTGTGCCCTATGTTACCCAGATGCCGGTGATGCCCGGCAAAGAGTTTGTCTATGAGTTCATTGCCGAGCCTTACGGCACCCACTTCTATCATTGTCACTGGGGTACTCTGCTTCACATGCAGGCGGGGATGTATGGCAGCCTGATTGTTGAGGACCATGACGATCCGATTAAAAAGCAGTTCGAATATGAACGAGAATATACTCTTATCTATTCCGCCCATGATGTGAATTTCATCAGGCAGGAACTGAATGCCATGCTGGACAGGATGAAAGAGCGTATGTACCTTATGAAGCACGGTCGTTTTGATAAGGAACGATTTGCCACTTTTGACACGAAAGATGAGCTTATCGAAGCAGTAAAGAAAGGTTATCAACCTCCTTATGTAACCAACCGTCGCTCCCCCTCTGAGTTGCCGCAACCTAACTGGTTTACGGTTAACGGTAAATCATATCCAGTGACACCTAATCTGCTTATCAAACAAAACGAAAATATCAGGGTTCGTTTGATAAATGCCGGCACGGAAGAGCACTATCTGCATTTACATGGGCATGATTTCTGGCTGGTATGTGATGACGGGGTCCCGGTACCGCAACCATGGCAGATGAATACAGTCCGGCTTAGCCCCGGCAAAACAATTGATATAATGATTGAAGGGAAAAACCGGGGTATTTGGACATTCCATGATCACGATACAAGACGCGTTACCAATAACGGCCTGTATCCGGGCGGCAACCTGCTGGCTTTGGTCTACGAAGACACTCCTGCTGATGAAATGGAGCTGCCCCCAATGACTAAGAAAATGGGGTTAACGGCTCTGCCGGTAGTCGCCCTTGATGAATAGATGTAAACGAAACAATACCTGACTGAAACTGATGTAATTGAAATCTATCGGCAGGGAGAAGAATATGTTCAGATATAGTTTTATTATAAGTTCTGTAATTGCATTCATTGTGACCGCAACCGGTCAGATTGCCGCTGAGGTGACTCCTGAGTTTCAACTGGGGGCGCGCGGTGTAATGTCTTTGAATACCGACATCAATAATGATCAATCCACCAATACCGTTAGTGATTTTTCCGACACTGACCTGATGTTCGGGTTCAGGCAAAAAATGTACAACAAGCTTCGTGGACAATTGGTAATAGGTTTTCAATTCCCCGACGCCGAATCCGATCTTGGCCAGGTGTTTTTTCATCAAACATTTATCAAATTAGAAAGCAGGTCCAATATTCTCAAGATAGGGCGTTCACGTGTAAAAACAACTTTGCTAGACTTCCCCATGCTTCGGGACGATGATGCTTTGCTGTTGACGACAGTACTCAATCCGTTTTCCGATGGTGAGAACAGTGAAGACCATCAGTATGGCAACGTTCTGGAATATGCTCATCTATTTGGTCAGCGGTACCAGCTACGCTTCCATGCGGAGCATTTCAGGAAGGTACCTGAAGTTCCCGGTACTGCCGAAACAGACTTCGGATTAAATGCTGTTGGTTTTATAATGCAATATCGTGTTCCCGAATCACAGCGATGGAACCGTACGACCATCCAGTCGGTAAGTATCGGCACCAACAACTTCCTGACCGATCGACCGGGATTTTCCAGTGAATATGATCAGGCCCTGAAAAACATCTTATTCGGTTTTGTGATTAATCTGAAACCTGATCCAGTGCATTTCTGGGACCTGCGTTCGCAGACAATCTACAATTCCGGTTTCGAAGAAGTGCAAAGCATTGAAAACTTCGGCGACCTGGCCCGAGCTGAGGCTATCGGCAATTACACCTCCATACGCTATCTTTACCGTAAACTGGAACGTCCTACTCTTCAGGTCGCATTATTGGGTGGCTATAAGAAATATCCGAATGCGAACCAGCCAACCGAGCTTTTGCAAGTCGCCAGTAATCTGTTTTACCGAATCGGTGAAAACTTTGATGTTGGTTTACAGGTTCAGTATAGAGAGTTCTCCGGCGACCTAAGAAAAATTTATGGTGACAATGAAACAAGAATTCAGTTATCGTTCATCTACTCCGTGGATCAATCATGGAATTATCAGTTTGATGACCGTGAGTCACTTTTGAATCTTGAGCATGGATATATACCATAAAGATTGGAAGCCGTCGTTATGAAAGACAAGAAAACAGCCGGAAGTTCAATTGTTCCTATTTTACTACTGGCAGTGATTCTGTTGTTATCAGGCCACTCGGTGAGCGGTCACAAAGATAAACCCCATACCGATGTTGATTCCAGCCCTATTGACACAAGCAACATTGCGACCGACAGCGTAACAAAGGCTTTGGATTCTGTTTACTCGATTATTCAGGAAGATTATCAGAAGCTACAGTTTCTCTTTCAACGTGCCTGCTATGATTGTCACAGCAGTCAAACCAATTATCCCTGGTACTATAAACTGCCCTTTATAAAAGGATTAATTGATGATGACATCAATGAGGCAAGAAAACATTTAGACTTGTCGGATGGCTTTCCCTTCGCCGGACATGGCCTGCCGGCCGAAGACCTGGATGCGATTAAGAAAGTTCTCGAAGAAGGTGATATGCCGCCGTTCAAGTATAAGATGCTCCACTGGGGTGCGGGATTTTCACCTGAAGAGATTGATTCCGTTACAACATGGGTTGGGCAAAGCCTGGACCTTATCAAAGCGCACAGCCCATCGCCTGCCATGCCCGGCCACGATGATCCTGTACAGAAAAAGAATACTCACGAAGAGTAAGCGATCAACGCACCCATATCTACGCAGAATCGTCAGCGCTTAGAGTGCTTTCTCCCTGATTGATGAATGTATTTTTCCGGGTTCTTTTCGAAGACGGATTGACACATGGGACAGCAGGTCAGATACAAATCGCCTTTCAATTCAATCGTCATGTGTGCTTTGTTTCTATTTACCGGTTTCTGACAGGTTATGCATCTGGTCATGTCATCCTCACATTGGTTTCAGGTATCATTACTATTGGAAACGTGTACAGTTTAGAAACTTTTCTACAATCAGCCGGTCTCCACACTCGAAGATGAGTTGTGTGAATCCAGAGTTATCTCTCCTTCCTCACCCGAACGGATCTTTATAGCACGTTCCACAGGCGAGATAAAGATAGCGCCATCACCTTGCTCACCAGTATGGGCGAGCTTTTTCAGAGCATTAACAATCAGGTCCGTGTCTTTTTTACGACAGACTAATTCCAGCTTGATCACTGTAGAGATGTCCGTTTGACGATGTAAATCAAGTTCGCTTGCCTGCGTATGCATATAACTGCCGATTCGCTCAACCAGGATGATTGACATCACTTTGACCCCCAAATCCTTGAGCCCCTGCACGACTTCATTCATCTTTGATTTTCTCAGATACGCTTTGATTTCATTCATGGTTCAAACCTCCGGTTATTCTATTACCATTCAATTGTAATGCAATAACTATGCCAATCACATCGGAGCTGACCTTTGTATAAGACAACCGAGTATACTCCTGCAGGTTAGACGTATAATAGAACGGAATACTCTTCTCAGTCTCCCACAGGAACGCGACACGATTAAGACTATTACCCGACATTATGCAATATGGAAGAATATTCTACAATCGACAGTTTTCCAGAATAATCATCACTGTAATTTCCCTCAACTCAGATAATATTTTATACTGATAATCATCGTGCCATCAATAACTAACAATGAAACCTATCCGCTCTCACGCAATCGCATCGCTCTTCGGCACACTATTTGATTTTATAATGAGCAATAGAATGTTCGAAACCTGCTTGAGGTAATTAAATGAATGCACAGAATGAAAGTAGTTTGGGCGGCCAATGGTACCTGGCTGTTATCATGATTGTCCTGGTCGGCTGGTTTGTATTCCGCTATCTCGTACCGCAAAGCTGGAAGGAGTGGCGTGCCGCAGGTTTACTACAGGCATTCATAATCGCGCTTTATGCAGAAATGTACGGCTTTCCACTCACCATTTACATTCTCACGGCTTATTTCGGTGTGGATATTCCATGGCTCCACATGCGTGGACATTTGTGGAGTTCACTGCTGGGAGCCGGTGATTTTGGAGCCATGATTGAAATGATACTGGGATACACTATCATTTTCGCAGGTATCGCATTGCTGGCTGCAGGCTGGCAACAAGTATATAAGGCTCAAAAGGAACACAGACTTGTAACTGATGGTGTGTATAGATTTGTCCGTCACCCTCAGTATACCGGGATATTCATAGCGGTACTGGGACAGCTTATCCACTGGCCAACGGTACCAACACTTTTCCTGGCGCCGCTGATCCTTTTTCTGTATTGGCGGCTCTCAATTAAAGAGGAACGTCAGATGTTTGACCGATTCGGCGCCGAATATGCCGCGTATGCTTCACGGACACCTCGATTTATTCCTCGATGGGGCACCTGGCGCACAACTTTTCGGGCATCCCAAAACATGGATAATGTCAAAAACAGTAAAAGTGATTCGGAGTCCGAGGTGACTTCGATATAATCAAACATCACCCTCCCTGTTAGTGGTAATGGCATGAAACTTCGCGAGGTCTCATTCGGGTTGGCATCGGTTGCCGTGTTTATTACATCGGCTGTTGTATGGCTGTTAGAATTGGCGTTACCTCGTGTATATTCGGTTTTATTCGACTACCATTATACTTTCCTGTCGATTTCACTAACCTTGTCCGGCCTTGGGATCGGGGCAGCCGTACTGTTTGCCTGGACAAAGTCACCCGGCAAATCAGGGAATCGCATTGGCTTGCTTGTATGGATTGGTGTAAGCTGTATCATTACACTTGCTCTTCTGGTAACAACAACAAGCCCGTTTCTTAGCCTTTATGTTATCATCAGCCTCTCGATAATTCCTTTTGCCGCCTGCGGAGCCATAATTGCCTATGCTTTCAAATTACACTACCGAAACAGCGCT
>JAJRTA010000042.1 GCA_024278515.1 Candidatus Zixiibacteriota bacterium | reverse complement strand
TAAAACCACAATGGACGCCGGCGACGAGACCACTACCGGTGCCGCTGAAGAATCTCCACCAAAGGGTAAAAGCAAACTGCTTCTCCTGGGTGTCGGACTCGGAGCAGTGGTGATAGGGCTGGTGGTCGCTCTGTTCGTTGTTAAACCGATGCTTTCGTCGTCCCACGGTGACACGACCGAGCAGGAGGTAGCGGCGGAATCCGACGGTTCATCTAAAGAGCCGGAAAAAGAGAAGCCCAAAAAGAAATCATCGGAATCCTCGGATGAAGAAAGTGGGGCCGTTATTTACGCGATAAAAGATATCGTGGTAAATCCGGCCGGAACCGGGGGATCGAGATTCTTGTCGGTTTCATTTGCGTTTGAACTGGGATCACCGGAGTACGAATCGGAGTTTGAGGCCAGAGAGGCGGTTGTTCGCGACGCTCTGATAACTATCCTGTCGTCAAAGACAGTGGCGCAGCTCACCGATGCCAAACAGAAAGAAATTACCCGCTACCAGATCAAAAAGCGTGTAACCAAACTGCTTGGCTCGGAAAGCGTGACCGGTGTTGACTACACGGATTTCGTATTGCAGTAAGGGTTTGTACATTTGGCGAAGATTCTCTCACAGGATGAAATTGATGCTCTGTTGACCACGGTGTCGACCGGGGACGGGGAAGTCTCTGAAAACCAGCTTGATGATGATAAGTTACGCTCGGTTATAGCATACGACTTCAAACATCCCAACCGGGTCTCCAAAGATCAGATTCGCACCCTGGAGAATATGCATGACAACTTTGCCGGTCATTACGGCTCAACGTTGTCGGCGGTGCTTCGAACGATTGTCGATGTGGATCTCGTGTCGGTCGATCAGATCACTTATTCCGAGTTTATCATGTCGCTGGTCTCTCCGTCGTGCACCTATACATTCGCCGCTTCTCCTCTGGAGGGCGGCTGTCTGGTCGATTTTAATCCGACTCTGACTTTCTCGCTGATCGATCGTATGTTCGGCGGCAACGGGAAGATTCTCGAATCCGATCGCGAACTGACCGGTATCGAACGGTCGGTCATGGGGCGTCTCGCGTCCAAACTGTACGATGATCTGACTCGGGCCTGGGACAATATCGTAAAAATCGAAGTGGAACAGAAAAGTTTTGAGACCAACCCGCAGTTTATCCAGGTTGTGCCGCCGGGTGAAACAGTGATCGTGGTATCATTCCAGATCAAGCTGTTCCAGTCGACCGGTCTTTTGACTTTGTGCTATCCCTATGTATCCCTGGAACCGATTATCTCGAAGCTCTCGGCTCAGAACTGGATCGACGCCACAAAGAAAAAGAATCTGGAAGAAGATCGGCTGATCAACAATCGCAACCTTATGAATATCGATGCCGTGTTGTCGGCCGAATTGCTCCGCACCACGATCAAGGTGCGGGAGTTTCTTGATCTTAACGAAGGTGATATTGTCCCATCGGAAATGAAAATCAATCAGCCGATCGGGTTATATGTCAACAAGCGTAAGAAATTTTTGGCTCGCCCCGGACTCTCGGGGAAAAAGCGGGCTGTTCAGATCATAAATAAGTGCGAAATAGAGTCACAGGAGATTTATAATGGCTGACGAGAATGAAACCCAATCACCGGACAATGTCGAATCATCGGATACACCTTCTCCGGAGATGAATGACAATGTTGCGGATGAATCCGCAGCCTCTCCCCCGGAGGAAGCTGCGGCTCCGGTGAAAGACGGCGGCGACCCTGATGCGGGTTCAAGCGAAGCGTCCGAGCCGGACCAGGCGCCGGCAAGTGAACCGGGCGCTACGCCGTCGGCTGATGAGATCATGGCCGAGGCCGGGTCTGTTGAAGAAGATTCATCGGCTTCCGGTGACGACTTCAAAGTCGTCAACAAGGAAGATGTAGGCGAAGAGGATGCCGAAGCGGCCATGCTGGCCATGCTCGAGGAATTGCCTGAGGACGGCAGCGGAGCCACCCCCGACGATATCAACTTCGGATCGGCCAGCGTATCGAAAGCCGAGTTTCAGCAACTTTCCGAACCGGCCGGAAAACCGGAAATCCAGAATATCGATATGCTCCTTGATATCAATCTGCCGGTTTCGATAGAGTTGGGACGGACCCGCATGTCGATCTCCGACATTCTTGCCCTTGGGCCCGGTTCGGTGGTCGAATTGAACAAACTGGCCGGTGAACCGGTTGATCTGCTGGTCAACTACAAGACCGTGGCGCGCGGCGAGGTGGTAGTGATCGATGAAAACTTCGGCGTGCGCATCACCAACCTTATTTCGCCCGAAGAAAGGCTCAGGACTCTTGGTGAAGAACAGTAAAATACTGCGTCGGCCATATCTGCTGACCGGACTGGTTGTCGTGGCAGCCATAGTCGGGATGTTATTGATACCATCCGACAACGGCAGCGCCGATCAGATGAGCAGCCCGGCTGCGATCACGCAAAACAGTCATGCGCCGAACGAGGCGGCGGAGACTTTTTCAGGCAATGCCCTGCCGACCCTGGCCAAAATGGTGGGGGCTTTGTTCCTGGTGATTGTGTGCATCTATTTCGGCGTCTACCTGCTCAAAAAAACGGTCGGGGCAAAATATGGGTGCGGCAACCGGCTTAACGCGCTGGAAGTTCTGGAGACGGCCGGAATCGGGCCCAAACAGAGCGTGACCCTGGTTCGGGTTGGTGAAAAATCAGTCCTGCTGGGAATTACCGGTGAACACATATCAATGTTGACCGAACTAAACTCCGAGGAAACAAAGGCTGTCTTTGCCACGGTTCCTGATGAAACCGAACCGGATGCTTTCAGCAGGATGTTGAGCAACGCGGCCGCACAGATGAGAAAACTGACCGTCAAAAAGAAACAGACTGCTCTCGAAGCATAGCAGCAAACGGTTATACACGCTGCGGGAAAAAACTCACATCAAGGACGATGTGCAGCCCGTAGCATTGAGATATAGGAAATGATGAAACTGCTCAAGTCGATTGCGGCTGTGTCGGCGACCACTCTGCTGGTCACCTCCAACATAGCGGCTCAAACACTGCCAAAGATCTCGGTCGAGGTTGGTGAGGCATCCGACCCGTCAGATCTTTCGACAACAATTCAGATTATTATTCTGATGACAGTGTTGGCGCTTGCCCCGTCAATACTGATCATGGCGACATCGTTTATACGAATTGTCATAGTGCTTTCGTTTCTAAGGCAGGCGATGGGGATCAACCAGATGCCCCCCAACCAGCTTCTGGTTGCGCTGGCTTTGATCCTGACCTTTTTCATCATGACCCCGGTAGTCGATCAGGCATACAGCGACGGGATAAAACCGTATCTCGATGAACAGATAACGAAAGAGGAGGCCTATACAGCCTCGGTGGAACCATTCAAGAAGTTTATGCTTTCACAGACGCGCGAGAAGGACCTGGCTCTCTTCGTCAACATCGCCAAACTCGATAAGCCGGAAAACAAGGATAACATCCCGCTTCAGGTCCTGGTGCCGGGGTTTGTTATCTCGGAACTGCGAATCGCATTCCAGATTGCATTTGTGCTGTTCATCCCGTTTCTGGTGATCGACATGGTAGTGGCCTCGGTGCTCATGTCAATGGGTATGATGATGTTGCCTCCGATTATTGTCTCCCTGCCGTTCAAGATTCTTTTGTTCGTGCTGGTCGATGGCTGGTATCTGTTGGTCAAATCACTCGTGGAGTCTTTTCACTTATAGCTGAGGATATGAACGAATGACCCCGCAATTGGTAGTTTCAATCGGTCGCGAAGCGTTGATGCTCACCCTTATGCTGGCCGGGCCGATGCTGGCCTTTGCTCTGGTGGTGGGTATCACTATCGCTTTGTTTCAGGCGGTCACGCAGATTCAGGAAATGACCCTTACTTTCGTGCCCAAAATCCTCGCAGTGGCCGGAGCGCTGCTGATATTTCTGCCCTGGATGATCAATCTCGCTTCCGATTTCATGCGTCATATCTTTGAGCTCATTCCCGGGCTGGCCTTGTGATGACAAATTCCAGCGGCAAATTCCGGATGACTGTTCGATTTTCCACCGAATCTCCGGACCTCCGATTGTGGAAAGTTTTACCAGGTGAACTGAGCAGTTTCTATTCAGCTAACCTTCCCACCCCGTTCGCAAAAGCAACGCCCCAAACTTAAGATCGTTTCGTACAACGGCTTACAACAGCCGAACAAACTGTTTCAATCCGGCACACGGTTTGAATTAAAGAAAAGCCGATAAACCATTAGTGTGCGGATTTGAGCCTTGTTTGAGTTTGTAAACTACGGTGCTGAAAAGCTTCAATTCTTAATTCTGATCATTGTCAGAATCAGTGGTATGTTTGCCCTCGCTCCTGTTTTAGGCGAGCGCGGACTGCCGACATTCGTGCGTATCGCGCTGGTGCTGCTTTTGTCGCTGGTCCTATTGCCGGTGCTTCCATCGCAGGGTGTCGGAACTGCGGACTCTTTCTGGCAACTGGGCGGGCTGGTTCTTCATGAACTGTTGATCGGTTTTCTGATCGGCCTGCTGTACCGCCTGTTGTTCTGGGGAACGATTACGGCCGGGGGCATTATCGGGTACCAGCTCGGTTTCGCCATGGTGACAGTGTATGATCAGAACCTGTCAAGCCAGGTATCGATTATCGGACGTTTCTGGTACGCCCTGGCCATACTGATTTTTATCAGCATCAACGGTCACCATACGATTATTTCGGCCTTTGCCGATAGTTACAGCCTGGTTCCGGCCGGTGTCTTCGGTATCTCTTCCGATGTGGGTGAGATGATTATCAGGCTGACCGCGTTTGTGTTCATCGTGGCGCTGAAAATTGCCGCTCCCATGATCATAACGTTGTTTCTGACTGATATCGCCCTCGGCACTATTGCCAAGACGATGCCGACCATGAACGTGTTTTTTGTCGGCTTCCCGCTCAAAATATCGATCGGCCTGATTGTACTGGCTATCTCTCTGCCGGTGTTCGCTTTCGTGCTCGAACGCACTACCGGCTATTTCGATCAGCAACTGAGGATCCTTCTCAACGGAGTGGCCGGAGCGTAGAGAATTATGTCGGAGCAGACAGCACAGGAAAGAACCGAGAAAGCAACCTTTCGCCGCCGTCAGAAGGCGCGTGAGGAAGGCAGGGTTGCCAAGTCGCAGGAGTTGAACTCCGCCGCGATTCTGCTGCTCGGGTTTTTTACGTTGTACATGACAGGTCCTCACATGGCCGGGCAGGTGAAAGACATGATGAGCTACACCATGTCCAACGCGCCGCTTCTGGCCGCCAGCGACCCGACCTTCATCAGGATCATCGGTGAATACTTCCTGCGTTTCTTCCTGATACTGGCGCCGCTTTTGACGGTGGTCACGATAGTTGCACTGGGTGCGAACATCGCCCAGGTCGGATTCCGAATTTCATCCAAATCGCTGGAACCGAAATTTGAAAAACTGGATATCTTCAAGGGCCTCAAGCGTCTGTTTGCCCTCAAGTCTCTGGTGCATCTTGTCCGTGATGTGCTCAAGCTGGGGATCGTGGGACTGGTGGCGTATTTCGCAATCAGAGGGGAGTTTGATTCATTTTTCCTCTTTCCCGATATGACAGTGCCCCAACTGGCCACCGCCATGGGACGGTTGTCGATAGTGCTTGGTCTTAAAGTCGGCGCGATCATGATCGCTATCGCCGTGCTTGATTACATCTATCAGAAATATGAGTTCGAGAAATCTATCAAGATGTCCAAGCAGGAACTCAAGGATGAGAACAAGGATACCGAGGGTAACCCGCAGATCAAATCGCGGGTGCGTCAGATTCAGCGTGAGACCGCTCGCCAGCGCATGATGGCGGCGATTCCGACGGCTGATGTGGTCGTTACCAACCCGACTCATATCGCGGTGGCTTTGAAATATGATATGGATGAAGGCAATGCTCCGTTCGTGGTGGCCAAGGGTGAACGCAAGCTGGCCGAGAAGATCAAAGAGCTCGCCCGCGAACATGATATCCCGATAGTCGAAGACAAGCCGCTGGCTCGCGCTCTCTTTCGGATGTGCGAGGTTGGTGATCTCGTTCCGGCGCAGTTGTATCGCGCCGTCGCCGAGCTGCTGGCTTATGTCTATCGCCTCAAAGGAAAGGTGATCGGTTAGTATGGCGCAGCAGGCTCCCAACAAATCGATCATGGACGCGATCACCTCGCGTTCCGATGTCCTTCTGGCTCTCGCCGTTGTAGCGATTATCGCCGTGCTGATAATCCCGATTCCCACCGGGTTGCTGGACTTTGCGCTGGCCTTCAATATCACCTTCTCACTGGTGGTGCTGCTGACCACTCTGTACATCACCCGGCCGCTCGATCTGTCGGTGTTCCCCAGCATGTTGCTGATAGTTACGCTGATGCGGCTGGCTTTGAACGTTGCCTCGACCCGTCTCATTCTCGGGCAGGCGTTCGCCGGTGATGTCATCAACTCGTTCGGCGATTTCGTCGTGCAGGGCAATTATGTCGTCGGGTTCATCGTCTTTGTCATCCTGGTGATTATCCAGTTCGTTGTTATCACCAAGGGTGCGACCCGTATCTCGGAAGTCGCCGCCCGCTTCACTCTTGACGCCATGCCGGGCAAGCAGATGGCTATCGACGCCGATCTCAACGCCGGAATTATCAATGAAGATGAAGCCCGTGCCCGTCGCGAAGAGATCGCCCGTGAGGCCGATTTCTATGGAGCGATGGACGGTGCTTCCAAGTTCGTCCGGGGTGACGCGGTAGCCGGTATTCTTATTACGCTGATAAACATCATCGGCGGTTTTGTAATCGGTATCGCTCTTAACGGTATGAGCCTGTCGGATGCGTTGCGGACTTACTCTTTGCTGTCTATCGGCGACGGCCTTGTTACGCAGATTCCGGCGCTGCTGGTATCGACCGCTTCAGGTATCATCGTGACCAGGGCCGCCGCCCGCGATCACATGGGCAAGGATCTCGGCACCCAACTGACCCGTCAGCCGCGTGCGATCCTTGTTGCGTCGGCTGTGCTGTTCGGCTTTGGTCTTCTTCCCGGAATGCCGACCACCACGTTCATCATTCTCTCTCTTCTTCTGGGTGGGGTGGGATATGCTACCCGTGAAGTCAAGAAACGGCTGGAGCTCCAGGCCCGGCAACAGCAAATGAAGCAAAAGGAAGCTGATTCATCGCCGCCGCCGGAACGGCCTGAAGATCTGCTGAAAGTGGACACCCTCGGTCTCGAGATCGGTTACGGTTTGATCGGGCTGGTTGACGCCAAACAGGGGGGGGACCTGTTGAACCGGATCGGAACCATCCGCAAACAACTGGCCGGTGAACTCGGGATAGTCGTCCCTTCTATTCGCATCCGTGACAACGTACAGCTTCGTCCCAACCAGTATCGCATAAAGGTCAAGGGTATCACAGTGGCTACGTTTGAGCTGATGGTCGACCATCTGCTGGCCATCAACCCCGGTTTCGTCGAGGATAAAGTAGAAGGGTTTGAAACACGTGATCCCGCTTTCAATCTCGAGGCCTGCTGGATCATTCCGAACCTGAGAGAGATCGCCGAAGCCAAAGGTTATACCGTGGTCGAGCCGTCTGCGGTGCTGGCTACCCACATGACGGAGATAATTCGCGGATCCGCGGCTGAAATCCTGAGCCGCCAGGATGTCCAGCATCTTGTCGACACCCTCAAGGAAGATTACCCGGCGCTGGTGGATTCGACGATACCAGAAACAGTAACTCTCGGCACTTTGCAGAAAGTGCTGAAGGCGCTGCTGAAAGAACGGGTGCCGATACGCGACCTGGGGACGATTCTCGAAACGATTTCAGACTACATCGGAGCCACCAAGGAACCGGATGTGCTGGCCGAGTATGTCCGGATGGCTCTCCGTCGTCAAATCACCGAGCTATACAAGAATAGTGAGGGCAAAATAAATGTGTTTACGATAGATCCGGTCGTGGAGCAGAAATTGGGCGAGTCGGTCCAGAACACCAAACAGGGATTGATGCTGGTGCTGGACCCGGCGATGGCTGAAAAACTGCTCGAGAAGATCGGTGAAGAAATGAAAAAGCCGATCATGGCCGGCTTTGTCCCGGTATGTATCTGCTCCCCCAATATCCGTCTGGCTCTGCGCCGGTTGGTCGAGGCCAGACATCCGCAATTAGCGGTGGTCTCCTACAACGAGATCATGCCGCAAGTGGAACTGATTTCAACAGGAATGGTGAGGCTGGAAGATGATAATTAAATCGTTCATAGCCGAAAACGCCGCCGCCGCGCTCAAGCGCGTGCGACAGGAAATGGGTGGCGATTCAATAGTGCTCAAAACACGACAGATCACCACCCCGGAAGGTGAACAACGGGTCGAGATTACCGCCTGTCTTGATAAGGCGTCCGTTTATCAGACATCGAATATCCTCGGCGATACACCTTCCCTGACGGAGCCATCGAATCGCGTGAGACCATCCCGACGTCCGGATATTGTGACCGGCCGGATGCAGGATACTGTCTCGCCCGAGGCTCCTTCCGTGCAGTCACGACTGCATGAACTGGACAGCAAGCTGAATCGGATGATGGCCAATGATCTCACGGCCTCCGATCTCAAGCTGCCCGCTCAGCTTGATATTATTCGCGACAACCTGAAAGATGCCGACCTGACCGACGATATCATCGCCGACCTGCTCGGACAATGTGCTCTGCATCCGGATGTTTCCACCGAACCGGTTATGGTTATTCACCGGCTGCTGGTTGAACGGCTGGCGGCGGTGATGGCTCCCGACCTGAAATATGAGCCGGGTGACCGGGTTGTATTTATCGGACCGGCGGGGGCGGGGAAATCGACCCTGCTGGGCAAACTGGCCGCGCGCCTTACCGTGCAGGAGAAAAAGAGAGTTACGCTGGTCACCCTTGACAACTGCAAAATGGCCGCCGCCGAGGAGATCCGTCGTTACGCCGAGGTGCTCAACACCGAAATGTCGGACTTTACGTCTGTGTCCGAACAGGAAGAATCATTCGATGATGCCGTCATGCTTATCGATACTCCCGCGCTGCAACCGCGGGAAGAAGCTCTGGATAAGCTGTCGGCGAATATCGACAGGCTCGATCCTCAGATTCGGATCGCTGTTTTCTCCGCATTGATGCGTTCCACGGACGCGCTGTCTCTTGCGGAAAAAATGCAAAACCTGAATCCGACTCATCTCGGCGTCACCATGACTGATTTAACCGTTCGACATGGAGCGGTGATCGCTGTCGCCGAGAGGACCGGGTGGCCGATTGCCATGATCGGCGACGCTCCCGGCGGTATTGGATTCCTGGGTCAGCCTGATCCGGATCGCACCGCTCGTACGCTGCTCAGGACGGAGGTATCCGATGTCTGAGCAGAGCCTGAACCTGAAGCGTAACGCCGAACCGACGGTGCAACAGACCGTGCGCCTTGTCTCCCTGCTTTCGGGCAAAGGAGGGGTGGGCAAATCGGTTCTGGCTTTCAATATGGCCGAGCGGCTGGCTTCATCAGGCCGGAAAGTTCTGCTGGTTGATCTTGATGCTTACTGCGGTAACCTGCATATCCTGGCCAACGTCTCGCACGATTACGGTCTGACCGAAATGACCAGCGGCGACCTTTCGCTGAAAGAAGCTGTAACTCCGCTCGCCGATAGTTTCGATCTGCTGGCCGCCGATGGTCGCGGCTGGCCGGAAGATATATCTGCCGCCAGAGCTTCCGCTTTGCTGGCCTCACGTCTGCGGCGGGAGGGGGACGCTTACAGCTTTATCCTGATCGACCATCCTTCCGGAAAGTGCGAATCATCGACCGTCATGGCCGCCGCCTCGGATATTGATCTGCTGGTGGTGGTGCCGGAGTTGACCTCGATTGCCGACGCCTGCGGACTCTATAAGCATCTGGTATCGACAGATCGCTCCCTTGACTGCCGTCTGCTGATCAACCGGGCGGAAAGTGACGATGAAGCCGATTACCTCTACAGGAAATTCAGCGCTCTGACCGAACGTTTTTACGGGCGGGCGCCGGAATACCTCGGGCGGATCCTTGAAAATGATGCCGTTCGTCGGTCCGTAGCGGCCCAGCAACCGATCTCCCATGTCGATGAGGGAGAGACGGTTACCTCAGATTTAGACGAAATAATCAACCATCTGGAAAGAAACCGTCCGGTCGCAACACCGGCCGGGGACGACTATCGTGAAAAAGCAATAAATATCAGACCGGCTATGGCCGATATAAGGGAATAGCTTACACATGGTTAGCACAACAAAAGCCGCGCCTGTAAAGCGCACGAAAAAAGTTGCAGCAAAAAATGCGACAACTGCCAAGACCAGGACACCGAAACCGAGAGCTCGTCGAACCAGTAAATGGGACGTTTCTGAACGGGACTGGGCCAGATACCAGAAGCATCGCACTCCGGAGATTCGTCAGAAGCTGTTAAACAAATATCTGCCGCTGGTGCGCAATGTGGCATCGCGCATGGCTATGGGATTCCCCCGTTCGGTGGAACTCTCAGATCTGATCAATACCGGTGTGATTGGTCTGATTGAAGCGTTCGGTAATTTTGACCGTGCTCGTGGAGTAAAATTTGAAACATACGCCGTACCGCGTATTCGCGGCGCCATCCTCGATGAACTTCGCGCCCTGGACTGGGTGCCGCGTTCAACCCGGGCCAAGTCGCGCGAGATCGACCGCGCCCACACCGTTTTGGAAAATAAGCTCGGACGACCGCCTGAAAAACCGGAGTTGGCCAAGTTGATGAAAATAAGTCTTGAAGATTTACACGCGGCGCTCGGTGATGTTTCCGGCACCAGTATGCTGTCGCTCGATGAAGTCGTTTATCGTGAGGATGATAACCGGCAGGTTCCGAGAATCGAAACGGTTGTCGATACTTCAGTGCATTCGATTCTTGGTGAGATCGAAAAAGGTGAGCTCAGATCTTTTCTGGTAGTCGCCATCGACCGTCTGACGGCTCAGGAAAAGCTGGTAATCGCTCTATACTATTACGAGGAACTGACACTCAAGGAGATCGGCGAAGTGATGTCGATTTCGGAGTCACGAGTGTCACAGATTCATACCCGCGCGGTCTCCAAGCTGCGCGGCATGGTGCGGGAGAAATTTGCCCTGACCGGATAACTCTTACCCCCGAGGCAGGGAGAGAAGAAGATGACTCAGGACTTCGACAGAGTAGATCATCTTGGACCGACCACGCCCGAGGAACGGATCAACAAGATGGTGCGATCCAAAGAGGATCGGCGTCGCAGGCAGCCGAGGGCTTTGAAAGAGAAAGCCGAGGATGAAAGGGAAAAGGACAGGAAAAAGAAATCGGCCTATCGCCTGATGCTCTCTGACCCTGAGTTGATCGAAGATGAGAAAGACGATAAACAGGATGATAAGCAACCGGACGAAGACGCTCAGATCGCCGAAGCGCCCGGGGATAATAATGATGAGGAAGCAAACAACGATACGTCGGACGGTCATATCGACCTGAAGGCGTAAGAGAATTGCGAGGATGAAAATGGATATTTCATCAGGATTCTTTACCGATATGCTCCTGACTTTGATCGGCTATGCCGCGGTGGGAGCGTTCACCTGGACAATCTACCCGATAGCAGCGCCGTTGTTGAAACGGTTTGCCAGAAAAAACGCCGCTCACAAAGCGCCGTCGAAACCTGTCGCACCGGAACCGACACCGGCGCCCGCTATGACTCAGGAATCGTCCGCGCAGTTTGTCCGCCTGCAGACGATGAGATCCGAAGTGCCGGCGGTTGACGTAATTGATGACCGGGCGGTGCGGACCAGGACCGTTTTGCCGAAATCGGAACGGCGCGACCGGGTCGATATTATTCGCATTGCTCGTGAGATGCTCAAAGCGGGCGCCGACAGCGAGCGAATTAAACAAGTGCTGCCGGTTTCCGAAGCCGAGCTGGCGTTATTAACCATGCAAAATAATTAGTATTCTCCGGAGATAAACAATGGCCAACGACAATCCCTTCTTCCTGACCAGAGTCGAATGTCCGATCTGCAAAACCTTAAACGAGTTTGAGACCGTGCGGGTCGGAGCTTATGTGGAAAAAGGGCGCGATACAGACTTCTGTCCCACCGCGATTGAATGGAGATACCCTCGGTATCAGGGCACCAACCCGCTGGTGTACTTCACCGCGACCTGCAACAACTGTTATTACACGCGAGAGTTCAATAACAGCTACAAGGAATGGCAGAAAGACGGCAACTTTCGCACCTACCGCTTAAAGACAATTAAAGCGAAGCATCTCGACCATCTGTCAACGGCTGACTCGGTAATTAAACGAATGGGCGAAGCGGTTGATATTTCATCCTCACCGATTGAGTCGGCGGTGCTCAAGTTGCACCTGGCTGCTTATGATGAACTGCTTTGTGAGCATGTCAACAACCTTGACCTGGGTCGTTTCTACCTGAGAATCGGGTGGGTTTATCGGACCATGAGCGACGCCGACAATCCGGACATCGCCTATCTTCGAAAAAGCCTCATGACTATCGAGAACCGGCAGGGTTCCGTCGCCATGGCGCTGGATGAATTACGGGAGAAGACCAATGTTCTGGCTCGTCATTTTTCCGCTCATTTTGAAACCGACCAGGTATCATCGCAGCTCAAGTCTCAGATGCTCCCGTACCGCGACCGATTCAATTCCGAGTTGGCCCGGTTGCAGAATACATTCGAACAAACCGAAACAGAGTTGCAGGTAATCAAAGAATTGTTGGATGAATATAAAACCGCCTCGATGGGAGCCGGAGCCAGGGGCTCTTCATTTGCCGGATTTCCCACCTTTACGGAGTTTTTGCTCGATCTGAAAAAGAGCTGGGATGGCATCGTTGTCGATGAAACCGAGGCGCTTGAAGCGGCGGTGGAGTATTATAAAAAGGCGTTTTCCGATGGTCGTTCTATCGCCGCCGGCAACCAGCAGATTCAGGCATCGTACCTGATCGCGGAATTATCTCGTCGGATAGGCAACCACGAAGAAGCCAAACAGTACTTCAATCTGACTATCAAATCGGGACAGGAATTCATCTACCAGAACCGCAGAGATCAATCACGGACCGCGCTGGCTCGAAAGATACTCGAACTGGCCATCGAACAGGGACGTGATAACATGGAAGCGCTGAAATCAGCTTGATGGGAAAAAATAAACATGACCGCACAATTAACCTTACCACACCTGTCACAGCCGCTCAAACTCTGGGAGAAGCTGGAGATTATTACCGGAGAAGGTGACGAAATCGGAATCTATACTGCCCGGATAGAGGATTTTGTTCGGGAAGGTATTGTCATCAGCACGCCGGAGTTTGTGAAAGGACATACCCTTCTTCGCGATAAAGCCAGTGTGCGGGTAGTGTTTACCAAAGAGGATGCCGCCTACCAGTGTCAGTGTCGTATCAGCAAGTATCCGGATAACAGTCGCAATCTTTTTCTATTAAGTCGCCCCAGCAAAACCAAGCGGGTTCAACGCCGGGCCTTTGTACGTGTGGACATGCTCGAAGCTATCAGGTATACCTGTTTGTCTCGCGTGATTAAATGGGAGGATTTTGAAGAAAAGGCGGAGTGGATATCCTCAAGGACCGAAAATATGAGCGGCGGCGGACTATTGATGAAACCGATCGGTGACCTTGAAACCGGTACTCGTCTGCTGATCAAAGTTGGGTTCTTTCCGGGGATAGGCTTGCCGGAAACAGTGTGTGGAATTGTCCGACGCATATTCACGGTAGAGAAATGCCTGATGGCCGGTATTGAGTTCATCGTTTCAGAGCGTCTGGCCGACCATTTCAATGCCGAAGATTTCACCCATTTGCCGGCCGCTGTCAAGCGGTTCGACCGCAGGGCCCAAAACCGGCTGGTGTCATACATATTTCGACAGGAAATAGAACTGCGAAAGAAAGGGTTGTTGTGAGCCAGACAGCACCGACAATATCCAAAAGCTCCTCGCCCGGGATCGACCGCTCGAGTCTTGACCTCGGCCGGCTGGTCGGTCGCAGGGTATTGATATACTCGATGCAGTATCCCGGCCGCCCTCTCATTGCTCGTGTGGTTCAATCGGAAGACGGCAAAATGTTTCTGGAACGAACCGCCAATAATGCGGACCTCGACAACCTGGTCACCAATCAAAAGGTGACGGTCAAATTTGAATATAAACAGCAGGAAGTTTCTACATCGGCTCTGTTCAAGAGAACCGACGGCGGTCACGCCACTATAGTTCTTGGTCAGACGGTACAACCGTTGAAAAGACGCCGCTTCATGCGGGTGCCTTGTCAGCAGCCCATTAATCTGGCGGTTCTGCCTGCTACGGGATTCAGGAAAAGTAAAATCAAACAGCTTCGCTGGATTCAGACGAACCTGGCTGATTTTGCATCGGGGGGAGTTCTTCTGAACATCAACAACTGTCTGCAGGAAACTACCTACCTGTTTGTTAGTCTGAAACTCCAGAGCTGCGATTTCCCGAAGCTGCTGCTGGGTAAAGTGCGTCACTGTCACCAGGTGGACTCAGGGCAGTTTCGCGTGGGACTTGAATTTATAATATCAGAAAATAAGCGTGATCATTTTTCACGTTCACTATTGGAAAACCTGCCGCCGTCTGCTCTTGAATACAGTTATCTGCATCGCAAGAGTCTTAACGGGCATGTTTCGGCATGGATGCTTCGAAACTCACAAAAAAAGGAACAGGGATATTTCAAATGACCCAGAAAGAAAGAACCAGGTTTATCTCGGAAGTAGATGTAGCTACCGACACGATTCAGGTGAAGAAACCGCTTAAAATGCGAAAAGAAAATCAGCGGCGCTTTGTACGCCTGACTATTTCATCCCCCATTAATTTTCGAAAGATAAAGGACATATTCGGAAATTTCTCCCCTGACGATGGGGATTATCCGATTGACGGAACTATCCTGAACATATCCGAGGGCGGTGTGCTGGCCGAGCTGGATCAACCTCTCAACGAGGGTGACATTGTCGCCATGAAAATTATTCTGGAGCAGGTAGAACCTCTCGATGGCGTGCTTGGATTGGTGAAACGCTGTGACCAGGATGATGATTTCCATCTGGTCGGTATTCAGTTCGTGCGTCGTGAGGATCTGGCGGATAAACTCTCCCAGTCCGAAATGGATCTTCTGTCGGAGAATCTGAATCATTTCAGCAAGTCCGTACAGAAACTATTAGGTCGCTACCTGCAACAAAAACGCCAGGCACAATAAACCCTTAGCTGTCATGCGAAAAATACGATTCATGGTTTTAGTTGTATTGTTAACGGCGCTGTGCCGAACGGTCATGGCGACGCCGAGCGTACTGCTTAAGGTGTCCCCGGCTCCGACGGCCTGGGCCGGCAACGGGATCGAGGATAAACTGATTATTCGCATGAGCAGGGATTCTTCGATTCATGTTATACGCGCAGACAATGTCATGCAGGATGAGCGTCCATTCCCGGCCGATCTGTACAATCTCGATAGTCTGGTGGATTGGGGAATGGAAGCCGGCGGGCAGTATTTACTGGTAGTTGATGTTCATTCGGAGCGTCTGGAACGACGCAAATCATTCCATATACCGTTGTTTTTCCATAAATACTCAACCTTCGGAGTGATCAGCGGGGAGATGCGGATGATTGATTTACGTTCCGGGCAGGCTGTGATCGCGGAACCGTTCCAAACGGAACTGGAGGCGAAACGGATTTTCCAGGCATCGACCGACGACGATATCAACCATCCCGATCTGCGACTGACCTCACCGGGCAAAATACGCTTCTTCGACCGGCTGGAAAACAAACTATGCGACCAGTTACTTGAATCCATCGGCTTCACAGAACGAGGAAACAACAGTGACTGAAGTAGGACAACTATTGAAAGGCTCAAACAGTGATGACCGCCTGTTCGACAAGATAGTCTCCATCAGACGGATCTCGGAAACAGTCAACAATACCGGCGAAGAAAAACTGACTGAAACATTGGGCGCCCTGAAACTGCTGGTCGGTTTTGATGCGGCCACGATCTATCTGGTCGGTGATCGTAAGCGTAAGCTGAAACCGGCGGCGAGCCTGATGCATTCTGTTCCGTTGAGTATCCCCGGGGCAGGTGACCCGACTGCTGTGGAAATATGGGAAGCTAACCTTGAGACACCGATTATGTCTACGACGGTTTCAGCGAGTACTTTCAACGCCGCCGAGGGGCGTGCTCATATCCTCAGCGTGCCTATGATGGTGCAGGAGAGAGTGAATGGCGTGCTTAATCTTGCCTTCATAAACAACAACTCACCCTCTCTGGACACCCGGCGTCTTGCTTTGATGGTGGGTGCATATCTTTCCACCGCGGTGGAGAGGTGCCAGTACCGCCGCAAGCTGACCGCCCTTTATGAAACGCTGTCAAAACTCGAAACTACCCAGCGGCTCGGCCAGTCAGGCGGTGGACGTACTCAGAATCTCGAAGAGGCACAGGAGATGCTGGTTTCGATCAGTCATGAAGTCAACAACTCGCTTTCGGTTATCATAGGTAATGTGCAGTGTCTGTTGATGGATAAAAAGAACACCGACGATCGTGGTATAGATCGCCTGCAACGCATCGAAAGCGCCGCGATAAAGATAGGCATGGTGAATAAACGGCTTCTGCAAATTCCTGCTATGACCAAAGAGAACGAAAAAAACAAGAACGATTTCACAGTCAAGATATGAATAACAAGATTCCATGGAAACAATAGCGACAGAAAAAGAAAAATCGTTTATTCCAAAGTATCTTACGGGCGCTCTGAACGATCTCGGGATCGGAGCCTTCGCCCTCGATCAAAACGGACAAATATCCGGGATCAACCGGGCCGGACGGGAGATTCTCGGTCTTGACGGCTCCGATGAGTCTGCCGGGACCAATCTCGAGCATATACATCAAAATCTTGCCGTTAACCTGACCGAGGCGCGGTCAAAGCTCAGCAACGGCCACACGCACGCCATGGTTTACGGCGTCGAGTATGATGACAATCACGGTCGTCCGCAATGCCTGGATATTTGTTGCCTGCGAGCAGATGATGATGGAACCTCGGAACAGATTATCTGCTTTCTCCGTGACCTTCGTCGGAGCCATCGGGTGTCCGATGATGAACTGCACCTGAGGCAGGAGCTGAAGATTCTGTCTGATGTGGCCGCCGCTTTGTCGTCATCGACAGAACTGGTTCAGTTGCTCAAAGTCATACTTACCGGCGCCACTGCCGCCCAGGGTCTCGGCTTTAACCGTGCATTCCTGTTCCTTCACGACGAAAGAAACAACACGCTGGTCGGTCATATGGCTGTAGGGCCGCGCTCCGCGGAAGAAGCCGGCGATATCTGGAGCAATCTCGATTCGATGCGTCTGTCGCTTGAAGAATTGCTGGATAACAATCAACGGAAAGCCGGACAGCTTTCCGACGGACTGAACGAACTGGTAGATGATTTCAGGATCAGGATTGAAGACGACTCGGCTATCGGTCGTATATGCCGTGAAGGTTCCTGGTTGAATCTTACCATTGATTCGTCGGTCGATCCGGTAACTGCTTCGGTCGCCCGTCATCTGGGAGCCGATGCCATGGCCCTGGTTCCGATGGTCAGTAAAGGTCATCTGATGGGTTTGCTGGTGGCTGATAATCAGATTACCCGGAGGCCGATCAGCGATGAAGCGGTGGAACTGCTTCAGGTACTGGCCAATCAGGCCGCCGTGGCCATGGAGCGGGCGCGTTTGTACGAGACCCGGAATCAAAAACGAATAGAACTGGAAAAGACCAATCGACTGCTGGCCGAGACGCAGGACCAGATAATCAGGATAGAGAAAATGTCGGTCATCGGCGAACTTACTTCGGCCATCGCGCACGAACTCCGCAATCCCCTGACCGTTGTCGGTGGATTCGCCAACATGATACTCAAATCCGGCACTGCCGGAGATAATCAGGAATACCTTAATATCATAGCGACCGAGATTCGCAGAGCGGAATCGGTACTCAACCAGGTTCTGGATTTCTCGCGCGCCAGCAAGGGGGAGAACCGTCCGATTGATTTCTCGCAACTGGTTCAGCGATCATTGGAATTGCTCAGGGGGAGAATGTCGGGAAAAGAAACACCGGTGTTTGCTTCCATGACCGACGAACCGCTGATTGTGTACGGGAACTACGAACAATTGCTTCATGCCGTTTACCAGTTTCTGAAACTGACCGCTGAGGATCTGGTCCCGCCGGGCGAGGCCGAGATTCGCACCGAACGACGGGAGGGACGAGCGTTGTTGTTGATAAGAATCCTCTGCACCGATGAAACAAGAGACAAGGTGCGCAAAACCCTGGAACGTATTTTCTCGCAGAACAGGACCTCTCAGCGGCTCACTATCCTGGTGGCGGGAGAAACGATCAGGTATCATGGCGGAAATATCGGTCTGGCTTCAGGGGAGGATTGCCCCCCGTCGTTGTACATGGAACTCCCTTTAATGAAGGAGTCGGACAGATGAAATCACGAGTCCTGATTGTCGATGATGACGAGGGTGTGCGGGCTCTGTATCAGACCGAGTTGTCACAGGCCGGATACGAAGTACAGGCGGTTGATTCGGGAGCCGCGGCTGTCTCGATAGTCGAAAATGAAAAGTTCGACGTGATTGTTCTTGATATAGAAATGCCGGATATGTCTGGAATAGAAGCATTGTCGCACCTTCGCCGCATCTGTCCCGAAACTCCGGTGATTCTTAACACCGCTTACAACACATATAAGCAGGATTTTCAGTCATGGCTGGCTGATGCCTATCTCATGAAATCATCCGATCTGGAACCTCTCAAAGAACAAATAAGAAAGTTGGTGAACCGAGGTGAGCAGTTATCCCGAAAGTAAACGTAATCTGAATCTGATTGATAAAGTCGATAATCTGAGCGAGGAGGTTCGGGTACTGGCGCTTAATCTGGCCATATATCTGGCCAAGACCAAGTCGGAGTCGGAACTGCTCTCGCAACTGGAACCGGAATTCATCAGGCTGGTCAACGGAACAATAGGTGTCCTGCAGGAGATAGAGAAGATTGTCTCTGCCGCAAGAGATTCAGAAACAATGACATACGATGTTCCGTCAGGCAGAGTACGGCGAGATCATATTGAGTTAAAACTACGCTCCATACTGGACCAGTGTGGGCGGATTATGACCTCGCTTGGCCACGGAACCAGCCATAAACTGGAGCCTCCGGGCTAATTTTACCGGCAATGGATGTAGAATCAGGTAAACCTGACGATATAAAAGATTAAAGAGATTAATGCTTCATTAAGTCCGGCGATCTATGCTGTGCCGGGTGCAGAACCAGCCGAGTAAAGGCAGTACCGCCGGATTGAGTGGAATCAGGGTTTTTCAGTTCTTCAGAACTGAATACAGTTGAGAGGCAGAAATACCATGAAGATGCCTGTGCTGGATAAACTGGTCGCTATGGCCAAAGATCGCGGTCAGCCTTTTAACGTGCTGATTGTTGACGATGAGAAGTGGGTTCGGGAAGTATTTCGTGATTTCTGCGATCTCACCGACGCCTTCAATGTTGAGTTGGCGACGGACGGTAATGAAGCTGTCAGGATGGTGCGTGAATCGGATTATGACCTGATCACGCTGGATTTGATCATGCCGGAAATGTCCGGCCTTGATGTGTTGACGCAGATTAAAGAGGTCGCCCCCAGGGTTCCTGTTATGGTTATTACAGGTAATGCTACCGAAAAACTTGTAAAGCAGGCCGGTGTTCTCGGCGCTTGTCGTGTCATGTATAAACCGGTCCTGTTAGAGAGCTTTATCGCTGAAATGACTTCCGCCCTGGAGCGATAAATGAGAAATGCGGCATGAAGGCAAAGCATGCTGAGGGGTGGCTTGAAACAGTTAAACGGGGATACGGGAGCGGCAAAATGAAGAGTGAAATATCAATTCTGATCGTGGACGATGAGCAGACCATGCGGACGCTGCTTGAAAAAATACTGGCACGTGAAGGTTACTGCATGTACACGGCCGGTGACGGAATTGAAGCTCTGGAGTTTATGCAGAAAACCCCGGTTGATCTTGTCATCTCAGATATGAAAATGCCCCGTATGGACGGTTTTGATCTGTTGACGAATATAAAGAAAGACTATCCCGGAGTCGGCGTAATTATTATGACTGCCTACGGTGACACTTACACGGTGAAAGATGCTCTTTTGCTGGGCGCCGATGAGTATATCACCAAGCCGTTCAAAAGTTATGAGATTTCGCTGGTGGTTGAGCGCGCCTATTGGCGCATTCTTTCGACCGGACATAATATAACGGCTGAATTGCAGTAAGGAACCGCATGAGCACAAACGAAGTCCAGGACAACAAGACCGTCACCAGGCAGCGAATCCGTGTCAAGGTCACCAAGGACTCCATGAAAGGGATCATTGTAATCAGCCGCCCGGAAAACGATGAACCGCCGGTCACTGTGGATGAAGTCAAGGCCGCTCTGACCAAGGCGAACGTTGTTTACGGTATCGATGAAGAACGAATAGCTCAGGCTGTGACCATGCGGGAATATGACACACCTATCCAGGTCGCCAAAGGGCAGCCACCGGTCAAGGGAACCGATTCCAAATTAGAATTTCTGTTCCAGACAGAAAACCGGTTCCAGCCTCAGGAAGATGAGCACGGACACGTTGACTACCGCGATATGAAATATATCCAGAACTGTCACACAGGTGACGTTCTGGTCAGAAAAACTCCACCGACTGAGGGTGTCAACGGCAAGGGGGTG
>JAJRTA010000041.1 GCA_024278515.1 Candidatus Zixiibacteriota bacterium | reverse complement strand
GTATGGGTCGCGCAAAACAACGACAAAACGGTGGTCCGAGTTCTTTTCAGTACGGCTGCTTCCGATGACGGTCCGATAGCTTCATCGGATATCGAGCAGTTCAGGAAAGTTGTGCAAAAACACAAGGGCAAGGGGGTCTTGATAATCAACTCCTATCGCGGACGGCCTCCGGACCAGCGTCAGAGCTGGGTTGATGAATAAGGTATCAGTCTGGCCCGACAAGGAGATATCTGCCTGATGCCGTCAATCGAGTTATTCAATATAAATATATTTTTGATGCAAAAGACCGGCTCCGATTCGCTCGGCGATATCAAGGGATCGATCCGACGGGATATTATCGCGTGCGACAGTTTGTTTGAACTGAACCGCAGGAAATACGGCCTGTAGCCTGAAAACATCTACCACTTATCGTTATGGCCCGGATCCACTTTAGTGGGCCTGTTAAAAAAAACAGCTTATGTTGTGCCTGGCTCTGAACAGGCCGCAGGTCTGTTTGAGGCCCGGCACAATAGTCCATGTCGGACAATAGCGGCGGGTCACACGGATTCATCGCACGAATCCGCAGTGCCCGCCCAACAGAGTAAAATTGACGCCTACCGGCCACAACAGCAATGAACCTTCGTCGATCCTGTTTTGGGGGGAAGTCCACGGGCATTCTGCCTTGACAACTTTTTGATTGACGGTATCTTACAAGGACAGAAGGAGGTTAAACAGATCAGGCTCCGGAATCGTTTTTACGTAGACTCTGCTCGGCACCGCCCCGTTACTTACGTAATGAAA
The DNA here is from genome assembly GCA_024278515.1 of Candidatus Zixiibacteriota bacterium. Lineage (GTDB taxonomy): Bacteria > Zixibacteria > MSB-5A5 > GN15 > FEB-12 > JAJRTA01. Next base: position 8,489 of record JAJRTA010000041.1, on the reverse strand, counting down.
ATGAAAACAGGTGTGAGGTTTAGGTTGATCAGAACAGTAATCATTTCGTTGACGATAATTTGCCTCCTGGTTCCATCTGCCCAATCCGTATATCGGGACCCCGGACCGACCGGCCCGGTACCCGGGAAGTTCATCGTAAAACTGAAGCCTGGTGTGAAAGCCGACCGGTTGGCGCAAAGCCTGTCGTCCGATCAGCATCTTGAAAAACTTACCCGGCTCAAGGCCCGACCGGACCTGACAGGAAGTTCTTTCCTCGATGATTACCGCATCTTTTACACTTCCGATAAGGTGGCCTCGGTCTCCGACGTAACCAAACTGCTGGGTGAGTCCAATATCGAACATATCGAGCCGGATTACTATCTTGAGTTTTTCGCTATGCCGAGCGACTCCCTGTTCAACAACCAGTGGTATCTCTACAATACCGGTCAGAACTACCTCGGCATCGAGCGCAACGAAGGTTACTACAACGATAAGCTCGTGTACAAATCAGGAGTGTCCGATGCTGATTTACAGTTGTGGCAGTTTTATTTTGTCCCACCTGCAGAGTCGACCAGGGTCGTGGTGGCTATAGTCGATACCGGGGTCGATCTGGCTCATCCGGAGCTGGTCGGACGTTTCTGGGTAAATGAAGATGAAATCCCCGGTAACCTCATAGATGACGACCATAACGGATTTGTTGATGACACTCTCGGTTATGATGTCTCGGGTGATATACAGACACTTTTTGATCCGATCGGCGACAACGATCCTTCGGATGCTATCGGTCACGGAACGCATATTGCCGGGATTGTAGCTTCCCGTGCGGATCAATTCGGTGTTGCCGGTATTGCCCAGTCGGCTCTTATTATGCCGGTAAAAATCCGTCCCAACGCCACTACCGCGGTCGGCGTGGCCGGTATTGTTTACGCTGTAAATGCGGGCGCTCAGGTGATTAACATCAGTTGGGGCACTCCGTTCGAGTCGGGACTCCTGCAGGAAGCCATGGAATTCGCAAGATCCAACGGTGTTTTTGTAGCTGTCGCTCCGGGAAACACCGGGAGTAACGACCGTTTTTTTCCGGCCGCTTATGACTCCGTGTTTGTGGTCGGGGCCGGAAACTCTTCAGGAAAAATGACCGACTTTTCCACCTGGGGAGCGCATGTTGACATTATCGCGCCCGGGCTGGATATCCTGTCGCTTAGAGCCGCCGGTACTGATATGTATGAGGCGATCGGAGAACCGGAGGTGCGAGTGGTCGATCCCGACGGTTTATATTATCTCGCCGACGGCACTTCGATGGCCGCTCCTATGGTAGCGGGAGCCGCCGCCCTGTTTCTTTCAGCCCGTCCTGATCTCTCTCTGGTGGAACTGGAAGAGATTCTACGGTTGGGCGCTATCGACCTGGTGGATCCTTTGAACACGGGGGACAGTCTCTTCGGACCGGACACGGTTTCAGGGTATGGTTATATCAATCTGGCGGCATCGTATGATCTGCTTTGGCACGGGGGGATACATCTCGTTACACCGGTTCGTCGGCAGCGGTATACCGGTGACATAGAAATTCGCATAGCCGGACTGGCCGGCTACGAGGGAAGCTGGCAACTCGATTACTCGATCGGGCAGGGCTCTGAGGATTGGCAGTACCTGACCAGCGGTGATGAATTGCCGGTCGACTCGATAGCTTATGTTTTCAACGACCAGTCTCTGGAAGGGTTTATCAATTTCAGGCTCACCGATAAGTACGGAAATAGTTCGTATTCCAACTGTGTGCATGTGCGCAATCAAAAGTTGCAGTTGCAGACGCCGGTGGATGGTTCCGAGGTCAAATATAATATCCCCATCACCGGCAGCGCGTACGGTCCCGATTATGACTCCATGTTCGTCGCCTACCGCAAACAATCCGGGCCGTTCGTACGTCTTGGCGGTTCCACCGGTGAGTATTTCGATTCCCTGATGTTCGACTGGTCGGTTTCCGGCGTAGATACCGGTTTCTTCGAGGTTTATCTCTATGGGTATTTCGCGTCCGGGGTACAGATCGATTCTGCTTCGATTCAGATAACTTCCGCGTTTGCCGACGGATGGCCGCGCACGCTTGCTTCACGGCCCGGTATCACGGCCGCCTGCGCCGATCTCAACCGTGATGGTACAAAGGAAATTGTTGTGGCGACATCGGGCGGCGTCTACATGTACGATGCTTATGGTAACCTGGCGGACGGTTTCCCCGTAGCCGACACCCTCGATATGCGATGTGTCCCGGCTATCTATGATGTTGACTATGATGGTGAGGATGAAATCATTGCTGCCAGCAAAGTCGGGTTGCATGTATTCAACTATGACGGTTCGTATGTGAGCGGGTTCCCCGTAATGGTTTTCACGGGACAGATACCGTTTGGCTACGGGTACCCCAATGTAACAATTGCGCAGCTGGGGGAGAGCGAGGATTCCGCGATAGTTTTTATCAACAAGATCGGCCAGATCATGGCCTACGAGTTCAACGGTGATCCCTATTTTTATTCTCTGGGCGGACTGTTCGCCTCGTTCGATCCCCGTATCTCCGATTCCCACAGCCATGGTGGTCCTACCTCGCCTTTCGTTACGGTTACCGATCTTGATGGCGACGGTCTCAACGAAGTGATCGCAACTTACAGTTCACCGGAACCATCCACCGGCCTTGGTCTGTTCGACGCCCGCACCGGCTTACCTGCCTGGGATATGTTGACGCCTACGGTCGTGAGTTCGCCCCGGGTTTACGGCTCGGCCCTGGGTGATCTGGACGACGACGGACTCGAGGAGATTGTGATACTCGGCCGTGATACGCTGGGCACAATGACTTTGTGGGTCAAGACTCACGGACGTGACGATTTTCCCGGCTGGCCGGTTGCCATTCCCGGCGTTGATCGGTGGATCGGTTCATATCCCATCCTGGCTGATCTTGATCTTGACGGGATTCCGGAAATCCTGTGCACTTTTTTTGAATATGACATCGCATCGTTGTACATCTACCGGGCGGATGGAACTCTCTATGAAACAGGTGACGGAAGGAACAGCGAGGCGGCCTTTACCGATCAGGTTACTTTCGCCACGCCCACCGTGGCCAACCTGACCGGTGATGACTATCCCGAGATTATCATCAGGTCCGGTCACATTTTGCCCGGTACCGGCAATGAAATGATATACATTCTCGACCACCGGGCGCGACTTCTTCCCGGCTGGCCGGTTGTGACTCCGACACGGCCGAGCCAGGTGTTCTCATCCCGTTATGCACCGCTGGTCGATGATCTGGATAACGATGGTTTGGTTGAGCTGGTCCTGGTCAGTGACGGTCTCGATGTGCTTGTATGGAATTTCGACGCATCCTATGACGACGGTTACAACCGCGGCCGGTTCCTGATCGATAACCGAAACTCGGGTATTTTGCCTCCTTCCCGGATACCGACCGGGGTCGATGTTGAACCGAACAGCCTGCCGGTCAATACTACGCTGGCACAGAATTACCCCAATCCGTTCAATCCCGCTACGACCATCGAGTTCTCACTGCCGCGCACGACAGATGTCGAGCTTACCGTTTACAACATACTGGGTCAGGAAGTCAGCATACTTGTCAACAGCCGTCTGCGTGTCGGACATCACCGGGTCGAGTTCGACGCGTCCGATCTGGCCAGCGGCGTATACCTCTACCGGTTGAAGACAAAGGAGCAGTCAATAACCAGGAAAATGGTGATCGTCAAATGAATCTTCGGTTGTTTTGGAAAATAGCGGCAACCTGGATCGGCCTGGCGGCAACCGTATCGTCCGGCGGGATTGACCGTTTGCCGCATCATACTCTTCTGTGGAATCGGTTCCATGAAGTTATCATAGCGAACAACTGGACCCTGGCCCTGGCCTCCGAAGGTATCGCAATCTTTGAATATGACGCCCGGTCTTCAAGCTTCATCCAGATTAATCAGTTGTTCCTCGATGACGAGCCGGTACGAATGAAAGCTCGCGGAGATACTCTGATTGTACGGACGATGCACGACAATATCCTGCTTGTTGATATTGCCGCTCTGCCGACCATGACACTGTTGAACGAAGTCGAGATTCCGACACCGGTCGCCGATTTCGATCTGCATGGTTCGGATTTGTATATCGCGGCCTGGTTTTCAGGTATCCTCAGATACAGTTTGAACGATGAAAATAAATACGTGTTCGCTGATTCATCCATGAAACCGGTATTGACCACACGTCTGATGGTCAACGGTAATTGGCTTTATGCTCTGGATGAATACAACGGGATCGCTCGTTTCGATATTGGCGATTCTACGCTCAGTACTTTTGTGGACTACCTGTTTATTCCCCGCCGGGCTGTTGTTTTCGATCTGGTCGGCAACGAATTCATTATAGGCGCTGTCAATGGCGGCATTCTGTTCGGGGAGTTTCAACCGACCGGCCAGTCGGTTGCGGTATTTCATGATGAAAGCTCCCCCTTTGTGAGATTACTCAACACTGCTGACTGGTTTGTGATGGTTGCTCCGCGTACGGTGGAGTTGATGAACCGTGCCGACCGTCAACAACGCGTCACCTTCGAGATCGGAGACAATCTCCCTGCGGGGGATATCATTTTTATCGACGAGGAGGCATATCTCGTCCTGCCGGGCGGCGACGGCGGTTTGGTGTTGTACTCACTACAGCAGCCGGGAAGGTCACGTCTCGCTTTTGATCGACCGGGACCGATTCGCGGGCTGACAATCAATAACGGCCATCTGTACACCGGCGGATCAGGCAATCCGGTCGATGTTTACAGTCTTGATCGCTGGCGCGAACGGCCACGTCTCGACTATACCCTTTTCCCTGAGTTGTCGGGTGTGCAGGCGCTCGACAGAAACGGCGACAGTCTTGTTATCCTTTACAGGGGAATGAATAAAATAGCCTTTATCAGCTCCGTCGGTGATCCGGACAACTATCAATTTGTCGGCTCTATAACAGTTGGTTCCGATGACGCCTTTGAAGTTGATTATATCGACCGCTGGCCGGCTCATGAGCCGGGAGTCATGGTTGCGGGACGGCATTCGATCAACTTCTTCTCGATCGATGATTCCACCGGTCTTGAACATACGGCGGAGTGGCGTTTTCTTGGTTAAATACTGGATGCCGAGGTGGAAGATTCCATGTTGTATATCTCCACCGGGAAACAGAGCATCGGTATCTACAAGGTACAAGATGACCTGTCGTTGCGATGGGTTAACCAGATCGACCTCGCTTTGCAGGCCTATGAGATTCAGGCCGATGGTGATACGTTGACATATTTCACTTATGACAACATAACCAGGCTCGATTGCTCTGATCCCTTCCGCCCACAGATCATCAGCCGGGCTGCGCTGTTCCTGCCGGTTACAAGCGGCAGCGTGCATGACAACCGTCTCTACACGATCGGCGACGAAGGGCTGGCCATCTATGAGCTGGACCGTTGGCCGCCGGTACTGGTGTCGTCGGGGGGACGGGGCGGGAAAATGCTGGCCACCGACGGCCGTATCGTGGCGACCTCGAACGGTGAATCGGTGCATGTTTACTATCTCGGCAAAGATCGTGTCCTGTCTGTCGACCGGACCGAGCCGCTTCCGGCTGTGTTAAGCCTGTCGCAGAATTATCCGAATCCGTTCAATCCGATTACGTTCATTGATTTCAGTCTTCCGCGGGCCGCGCATGTGAAACTGTCGGTCGTTAATCTGCTCGGGCAAAAGGTGCGGACTCTTGTCGATTCCCGCCTGGAAGCCGGTTTTCATACGGCTTCATGGGATGGTACCGACAGCCGGGGAACAGCGGTAGCCAGCGGCGTCTATATCTATCGCATTGAAACGGGTGAGCAATCCTTCTCAAAAAAGATGATGCTGGTTCGCTGATCTTTGCTCCAGTCTGTCTTGTCTCTGCTCCTGTCTTTTTCACACAATTAGTGTTCCTAAAACTGTTGCCTGAGCATTTCTCGCCTTGTATATTGGCCGCCATGATGACGATGACACTTAACGACAACGACAGAATAAAGGCAGACTTATGAAAATACTCACGATCGCACTTCAGAAAGACGGTCAGCCGATTGCGGCTTCTTACGAACTGATCGAGGCGGCCAAATCCATCGGCGGTGAAATCATGACCGCCTGCCTGTCCGACAGCGAGGCCGGCGCGTCCGATCTTGCCTCGCGTGGCGGCGGGAAAGTGCTGACCGTTACCCATGAGAGTCTGAAACTGTTCAACGATGAGATTTACGCGAAGGTGCTGAAGGCGCTGATTGAAAAGTATTCACCTGACTTGATTCTGGGCCCGGCGACATTTTATGGCAAAGCGCTGGTCGGTCGTCTGGCCGCTCTTTGTGGCGGCGCCATGGCCTCCGATATCATTGGCCTTACCGCCGAAAATGACAAAGTTACGGTCACTCGTCCGAGCTACGGTGGTTCGGTGATCTCACAGGTTGTCGCCGAGGGGGGTAACGGGTTTTTCGCTACCGTTCGGGGGAAGATGTTTACCGAGTCGAAGGACGGTCCGGGCGAAGTTGTCGCCGAATCGGTTGACGGCTCTGCCTTTGAGGCTAAAATGACTGTAACCGAACGCAAAGTGGAATCTTCGGGCGCGGTGAATCTCACCGAAGCCGACGTGATCGTTTCCGCCGGTCGCGGTATGAAAGGCCCTGAAAACCTTCCGTTGATTAACGACCTTGCGGCGGCTTTAGGTGGTGCAGTCGGGGCGTCGCGCGCTATCGTTGACGCCGGATGGGCGCCGTACTCACAGCAGGTTGGTCAGACCGGTAAAACCGTCAACCCCAAACTGTACGTTGCGGTCGGAATCTCGGGGGCTATCCAGCATCTGGTCGGGATGCGTTCGTCGCAGACGATTGTCGCGATTAACCGCGATAAGGATGCGCCGATATTCAACGTGGCCAACTACGGGATCGTCGGAGACGCGATGGAAATCCTTCCGGCCCTGACAGCGAAATTCAAGGCGGAACTGAGCTCCTGAGTAACCGGGTTCGGCTGAGGACTCACCCGCCGATTACGATTTCAGACAGCAAAATAATACCGGGTGCTGCTTTCGGCAGGACCCGGTTTCCTGTGTGTGCTTGGTTTTCCCTCAACGTCTGACGGCAGGATTTCCATATCTTCGGAAAGAGCCGAACGCTCCCATGGTATCGATGATGATGGAATCAGTCAGGATCGTATCGTTACAGCAGTTAGCCAGGGTAAGGGTGACGATATAAGTGCCGGTACTGCTGTACTGATGAGTAGTGGTCTGAGTAGTGTCGGAAATACCGTCGCCGAAGTTCCAGGACCATGTTATTCCGGTCAACCCGGAGGTGTCCGTGAAGTTGAACACGACTGATGTATCCCCCTGTATTCCGGCGGCTATGGTATCGGCGTCCGGCCCGATGGTAAAACCGGCCAGAGCGGTTTCAAACAGGGGTGAGGCGCAGATATAATCCACCATGGTGTTTACGATAGCCGAATCGCCGTTATAATAACATGGGCCGTATGAATAGAGCGATACCGTATACAGTCCGGCGCTGTCATAGGCGTGGGTTACCCTGAATTGAAGCGGATCATCCGGGTTGCTGCGTTTACCGTCTCCAAAATACCAGACAAGGCTGTCGAACACGGCGGTGTCGAGAGCGGAGCCCATTTCGGCCTCGAACGTTACATAGAAGTTCCAGCTCTCAGCCAGGCAGCCCTGGGTCGCGCCGACCGCAGAAAAAGTCAGTTCAGGAGGTCCCCATACAGTTATGAAATCAGAAGCCACAGTGTCGTCGCTCCCGCTGTCGTTTTGCACCGTCAGGGTGACAGAATACATTCCCGCAGTGTCGAAGACATAGTCGAACATGGTGTCATTCGAACTGTCGGCTCCTATCCGCCAGTCGATTCCGGTTCTCGGCGACCCGTGGTAGTCGGAGGCATCCGCGAAGGAGACGGTGCAGGGGGCACAGCCTTCGGTTTTGTCTACCGTGAAACGCGCCACCGGACAGGGATCAACCCAGATCAGACTATCGTACACGATTTCCTTTGTTCCACACCCGCCGGTTACAGTAAGGGTGCAGGTGAACACTCCGGCGCTGTCATAAATATGGGTGGGTGTCGAGTCACCGGAAGGGGTACTTCCATCGCCGAATCTCCAGTTCCAGGTGGTCACACCTGCGAAATCAGTCGGAGTAAAGCTGACCTCCATTCCGGCACAACCGGAGTCGGGCGAAACGGTAAAGCTGTCGACCGTTGTCCCCACGATTATGAACCGACGTTTGGTCTCAAAATCACCCCCGACATCATTACCGGTGGTGTCGGTGATGGACAAAGTTACGGTATAACTGCCCGGCTCCGTGTAGGTATGAATCGGATTCGTATCCAGAGAAGAATCTCCGTCGCCGAAATCCCAGAACCAGCTCTGATGCGGCCCGGACGATTTGTCAAGGAAACCTACTGTAAATGGAGCACAACCGGAGTCGGTATATCCGGTATCGAGAGAAAATTCGGCTGTCGGGTGACCGGCGATTGTGT
>JAJRTA010000040.1 GCA_024278515.1 Candidatus Zixiibacteriota bacterium | reverse complement strand
CTCCAAAACGGCTGGAACCGAGGTCATAACTACTGGTGGTCCTGATATTTTGACGATATTGAGCTTCGGCCACCACGTTATCACCGAATCTGGTGCCTGATGAAAGGTCGGAAGCCGACGATTTCGACAAATCACCCAGAATCCTTTTTTCCATCTGTTTCAAATGGCTGGAAGGATCATCAAAGTCAGTCGAACGTTTCAGAATAATAATCAGGCCGTGGATCTCGACCGTATCGGGCGCTTTTCCGTCCACCGACACCCGGGTAAGAGTGCCTTTTATTTTATTGCTGTTTTTTACCCCGCGTGTTTTGATTCGACGCGCCTCCCATTCGCCGTCCTTTTCGACCTTACAGCTTATCTCGACCCGTTCGCCCACCTTCAGACTGTTGAAACCGGCGCCCCGGGCAAGATCATCGAGAAACTCCGTCTTATCCTTAATCTCGATAGTCATTCCATACATGGTAACAGTTTCTTTTTCCCTGTCGATCGACTGAATAATTCCGCGTAGTTTGGGCCGGCGCGGCTTGGGAAGCTCTTCCAGATCACTGGCTACAAAGCCGGTGTCGGGGACCCAATCCCCTTTGATTTCAAACGCCTGCCCCACCTTGAGATTGGCCTGCATATATTCGGGAGCTCCGGCCATAGCCGATACTATCATAATGGCAGCAATTATAATAGTCAAAAGGATGGTCTTCTGAAGGGACATAAGTGTAACCTGCAATTTTGATTGTGTTATAGCGTACATCAAATCTCCAAAAGCTGAGACGGTCGCTGACCGGCCGATACCACTTTGCTCAAAAGAGTGGGCGTAAGGTGTCGCCATTTCGGCCGGAGACAATAAATAGCAGCCAGCCGCAGGGTTGTGGTTATTTGCCACCATCCGACACGACTGCCAAAATCACTATTTGCCATATTATATGATGAAACAAATTTTGTCCTTCCGCGTTCCAAAATATCTTTATCGTCGGGTTTTTGCAAGCCCCGCAGGTAAATATGAGCCAGAAAATTGCCGACATCACGGGCCGGGTCGCCGGATACGACATTGTCGAAATCCAGCAAACCGGCGCGATCCGATGTATACATTACCTGTTTGTCATAAAAATCGCCATGTATTGTGGCCAGAGGGTACCCGCGGATTTTACGATTCAATCTAAGGCGGCACTTATCATAGGCCGCCTCCCACAACTCGGAAAACCGCGGAAACAGGGTTCGCGCCTGAGCCACCCGGTCATCAAGGCCCGCCAGTTCATCAGCCGGTGAGTAGTTTTTCTCAACGGCCGGCACTTCCTTATGAAGCCTGGCCAGAATCCGGCCGGCAACGCCGCACCCGTCCTCGAACTCGGACGTACCGATCAGGTCATGAAGCGACCGACCGGGCAGAAGTTCCATTGTCAACACCCCATGCTCACTTTTAGCATAGACATCAGGAATGGTAAACTCACCGGAACCGCCGGCTGTGAAAGCAGAACTTTTCAGAACCTGATGCGCTTTCAAGGCACGTTCCGCAGGTCGCGGTTTCATATACTTGGCTATAAATCTTACCCGGCCATTCTCCCCGGAAGGCCCGTTGTCGAGTTCGTAACGAAGAACACAGCGGCGTTGCAGTCGATAACCAAGTAATGTTGTAGTCCAGGAGTCATTCTCGTCCGGAGAGTGTTCAAGAATCCTGAGAGTATCCAGAAACCAGTCACAATCGCGAACATCTTCACCAAGCCGGGCACGGGCTGAAAGAGTCGGGTCGAAGGGGAAAATCGGCAAATAAAGTCCGATGTCATCAAAATCGATGCAGTCGCCGCGGTTAGTCTCAGTCCAGTCCGGACGTGCAGACTGTTCCGGCACGAGATGACCGCACAGGATCATCGAACGGCAGGTTGTTTCAGATGACCTTTTCAGGTCAAACCGGTACTGAATGGAAAAGCCGCCTTCCCGATGAGGGAAAACACGGGGAATACTGAAATGCTCAATATTCACCGTCTCACCAAAGGCCCTGCTAAAACGATCCTCCAGTCGCTGGCCCATTTCAAGGCAGTCGGTGGCTATGTTAAATCGATTATTTGATGAATCCAGTCTCATAATATATTTGTTCGGCTAATGTCAAAATTGATCTACTTTTGGATTTCCAGTCCGGTTCAAAACCGCGAAACGGTGATACCGCCAGTTGCAGAAGGCCGAAAACCGTCCACAACATCAGGCGTCGCTGATCCGGTTGTCGCCCGGAAGACCGGAAATATTCGACAGCAAACAGAAAGGCTCTGCTCGAGGCCTCTTTCACCTCGCCCGGAAGTCCTTCCATAAGCAGATGAGCGCAGAAGTTCCCGACATCAGCCAGAGGATCTCCGGTATAGGAACGGTCGAAATCCAGTATCCCGATTTTATTTTCTCCCAACAGCACCTGGTCGTGATAAAAATCACCGTGCACAAAGGCCGTGTCATTTCCGCCAAGCACCGGTAATTCCTGTAACCAGTCCAACAGCTTTTCGACAGTCGTACTGAGTTGAGGGTCCAGGGTGACAAGACTGTCCGCCGTAGCCTTCGTATCGTCAAGAAGATTATCAATAGTACGAATGTTCAAATCAGGCACAGGAGCGCTGTGCAAAGCAGCCAGAGCACGGGCCGTCATCTTGAGCAGATTGCCCACGGGAGGGTGAGCCAGACGATCAGTCAACCGCTCACCGGCCAGTTCGGACATGAACAGCAGTCTATCCTCCGAAAGACAGGCCAGCGGCTCGGGGATTTCATACAACGAAGAACCACCGGACACCTGATAAAGTGTCTTCATCGTTTTGTAAACTGAAGCGCCCAGATTATCCGCATAGTGCCGAACATACAGTCGCAGGTCCTCCCTGCGACCATTGGAACGGTGCACCAGACGTGTTTTTATCTGAACAAGAGCACGTCGCTCCGGCTTGAACCTGACAATCCGTATTTTTAATTTCTTGTCTGAGATCCGGAAGACATTTCTGTTCAGACCGGGTATTTCATTATGAAGCAAACGGACCAGCTTGCGAGAATTCGACAGAAGCGGCAGGGCATCCAGAGAGCGATCGGCCAGACAATGGGATAGGATCGTACGCTGATCTTCCAAAACTATCACGGTCGGCAAGCGGCTGTCGACAGATACATGAATAAACTGAGTCTTCTGCACACTGTTCTCAAAGTCTTCGGCGAGATAACATTTCCCGAAATACCTGACCACTTCCGACTCCCCGGTTTCAGTATCGGTGCAGCCAAGCTCATAGGCAACCAGGCAGTTCGTTTCCGGCTTGTACCGCACCCAGGTTATCCGGCAGGAAACGATCCGAAGCATACTGCCGTCTGCTTTTGATGACAGAACATTCAGAATCCGGCTTACATCAAAAAGGAGCGATAGCCCGGTTAGTTTGCTGTCCTCGGGAATGTGGCCGGATGTAATCGTGATGTCCGTTCGGTTTGCCTGAGTCATTTTCGTATCTATTTTTTCGTAATATCCCGGCAGGCTCCGAGTATTTTATCTATTCGTTCGGGATAGTCGGTTTTGAGCCTGCGGAACTCTTTATTGGCCAATTCAATAAGTCCTGTAACCATCCAATAATTCAGTGATGCCCGATCGATCTCGCGACCGGAGGATTGCTCATAAGATTCAACGAATTGCTCTCCGATATCTGAATCTTCGGGCAGTTTTCCGCGCAATTGCAAAAGCTTATGCTGGGCAAGAAAGTTCCCCAGATCGACCATTGTCGATCCGATATGGGTCCGTTCGAAATCAACCAGCCAGATACGGTCTTTATCACAGAGGGCCTGCCCCTGATGGAAGTCGCCATGGACCAGTCCGGTATGATCATTGCCTGTAACATCAGAGTTGGCCGTTACCCATTTCATGATATCATCCACACGCAGTGACATATCATCACCGGAATACCTGAGCGACTCCGCCTCCCTCATAACCTGGGCCTGGTAATCATTCGGATTTATGACGGGAGCTTTGAGGATCGGCAGTGCGTGAAAGCACGCCAGTCCACGGGCAAGACGCCGTACCAGCCCTGATCCTTCGGATGTCATAAGAAGACGCGACAGCTTCCCGCCGTCAATATGTCGCTGAACGGTAATGCCGTACTCAGCCGAATAAGCCAATGGCTCGGGGACACCCAGCACCGGGTCGGCTTTGAGCTTGTCATACAACCCTTTCAGGACGGCAAAATGCGCATCCTGGTTACCGCGGGCAAATCGCACGATCAGGGACGAATCTCCCGCGCAGTCCTGACGGTCGGATGGGATATCAAGCCTGACCACATAACGGCTGCCCGGCTTATAGCGAAGAGAGGAAACCCGAACTCCTCTACTGTCGGTTTCCCGAGCCGCCGGGACACCGGAACCGGCGCTGCGAATCAGACCCACTAAATCTTCCGGTCGGTCAATCAGAGGCAAGTACGGAAGGGTGATATCATTCGGGAAACTGAAATAAAGAACCCGGCTCGATTCGTCCCCCCAGTGCGGTTGCAGGATTCCGTCAACCAGGGACAACTCTTTTACCCCGGCAACCGCCTGTTCATACCGTCGCTCGGATAAGCTTCGGGCAAAAAGAAAGGTTTCGTGTTCAGTTTCGGCACAATCCCCGGTGTAACGCAAAGAATAAAGTACAGTACAACTGCGCCTGGGCTTATATCGGATATGCTTTATTTCACAACCGAGCAACCTGACACCCGAGGAAACCACTCGTTCTGTAACTGCCGAAAGGATGCTGTCCGTATTCAGAAGCGGCGCGATGGTCAGCGCCGGATCATCGGGAAGAGGCCGATTCTTTGTTTGCTTGATCGTTTCGACCTGTTTCATGATCCGCCCACCTCAGGTCTAAGCGAGTTGTTCAGGGGCGTGCCCTCTTCCGTCGGCTCCGGATCGATCGATACGAAACGCTGGAACTCATCGCGGCGCGCGGCCAGATCATCCGGTGTGCCCTGCTGCACCACCCGACCGTCACGAATGAACACCACCCAGTCGGCCAGATCAAGAAAATGCATCCGGTGCGTGATGATTATCAGGGTTCGCTGTCCGTGCATCGAGCGCAGGAACTCCTTGGCCTCGCGCTCGGCGTGTATATCCAGACCGGTGGCCGGTTCGTCGAAAATCATCACCGGAGCGCCGCGAAGTATCGCTCGCGCAAAACATATTCTTTGTCTCTGTCCGCCGGACAAGGTCGACCCCCCTTCACCCACAACCGTATCATAACCATCGGGCAATTTGACTATGAACTCTTCGGCTCCCGACAGTTTGGCGGCCTGCTCTATCTCTTCCTGCGTGGCGCGCTTTCTCCCGAAAGCTATGTTGTCACGAATACTCATACGAAACAGAAAAGTATCCTGGGCCAGCGTGGTGATACGCTTGCGAAGGCTTCGTATTTTGTATTCGGAGAGGTCATATCCGTCGAGGGTCACCGTCCCGGAACCGGGCGCGTAAAGACGGAGCAAAAGTTTTGCGATAGTCGATTTGCCGGCTCCGGTCGGACCGATCACGAGGGTGGTTTTCGAGTGAGGGATTTTGCAGGTCAGACCATGCAAAACCTGCCGGCCTTTCACGTACGAGAAATCGACATCCCTGAATTCGATCTCACCTTTTATGTTGGCGGCTGAACGGCCTTCTTCCACACCTGCCGGTTCCGGTTGCAGATCCAGCAAGGCGACCAGTTTGTCTCCACGTACGACCGCTTTGGCTACTTTGGTCGAAAGGCGGGACATACCCTTGAGAGGGCGATAAACGCTTCTGAGATACGAAAGGAAAATAAGCAGATCACCGGCCGAGATCAGACCCGACTGAACCCTGGTCACACCCAGCCACAGGACAACACCGGTCCCCACCGCGGCGATCATATCAACAACACGAGCGTAATTGGCCGTAAGTTTGGTAGTCTTGACATTGGCCTTGACATCACGGTCCATCGATTTACTTATCGCTTTCTCACGCTGGCGCTCCTGTGTAAAACTCTTGACCTGGCTTATACCGGAGAGACTTTCCTGTACCGCGGCCACTATCTTGCCGTAAGTTTCCCGCTGCTTACGGGCGGAGCTCTTGATTTTGCCGGAGTAACGGATTGCCGCCAACATAAAGAACGGCATCAACAGAACGACAACCAGGGCAAGCTGCCAATCGAGCCAGAACATTATCCCCAGCATACCAAGCACCACAACCAGGTGACTGGCGAAGGTAATAAATGTGGAAACCATCATATCCTGCACCAGGCCGATATCGCCGGTCATGCGGGTCATAAGCTCACCGGTTTCACGGTAATCATGATAGGAAAGAGGCAGTCTTTGAACATGCGAGAACAGTTGCATACGCATCTTTGCCACCAACCGGTGCCCGACAATCTTGGACAACACCTGGTGACTGTAATTCAAAAGCCCCCCGACCGCCGCCAATATCAGGACCGACAAGGCAGATACCAGCAGTATCCAGTTGGGCGACCAGTCGGCCAGAGATGAAAACAGAGAATTGGCCGGTGAGCTGCTTGAAGGCATCAGGATATAATCGAACACTATTTTCAACGGCCAGGGCCTTAGAAGAGCTGTAACCGACACTCCCAAAAGAGCCAGGGTACTGAAAAACAGGCGGCTCCGCTGGGTTTTCAGGTGCCCGCCGAAATGATGATATATGCGCCAAAGACCGGTTAGGTCTATTTTGGGTAAACGGTCAAAGCGTATCGGCATGTTTCACCTTACCGGTTTTCTTCTGTTGTTGCAGTCGATCGAATAATTCCACGACCGGTTCCAGTCGCTTGTGCCATGAATGCTTCGAGTGAACTTCTTCAAGAGCGTTCCGGCTTAACTCGGAACGAAGCGATTCATCCGACCTCAACCTTCGGACAGCCTCCACGAGGGCGCTGGAATCGCCGGGAGTTACAAGCAACGCATTCTTCTCATGAGTCAGAAGGCTCGTAATCTGCCCGATTCCGGACGCGATGATCGGCTTGCCGGCCGCCATGTATTCAAACAGTTTAAGCGGCGAAAAATAGAAATTGGTCAGATTGGGATACGGCGCCACCAACACATCCATACTCTTTAGAGCATGAGGAACATCCTCAAACGACAAGGCGCCGGTGAAGTTTACTTGTTCGGATAGTCCCAACTGCCGGCACAGGCGGTACAATTGGGCTTCATACTCCTTATCGCCGCTACCGACTATACAAAGAGTGCAGTCTTTATCCTGTTCGACCAAACCGCCCATTGCTTCAAGCAGGAGATCAACTCCGTGCCAGGGTTTGACGCTTCCGCAAAAACCGATGATAAAATCGTTCGGAGAGTTCGGGGCAAGACGCTGACGCCAGTGAGTGGTGTCGGTTTCGGTCGCATAATTGTCGATTGAGACTCCGTAGGGTACGACTGTAACACGGGCGGTCGGGACCACATCGACAATGTAATCCCTGAGACGATCGGAAACAGCCAGAATATGATCGGCGTTGGAGAAAAGGTATTTCTCAACCGAGCGCGCCAGCGGCATCTGGCTGAGTTGTCGATAATTCGACGCCTCCAGCAACAGCGGCGCGTTGACCTCAAGAACGAACGGCAGGCTGCGCGATTGAGCGAACAGACATCCGGCTGTGCCGAACAGGGAATATCGTTCGTAAACCAGACCGAACTTTGTTTCCCGGTACAGAACCTCGAGGAACTTTTGCACATCCTCGTTACGATAATAATCTTTGGCCTCTTTAAGCTCCTGACGATCCGAATCGTGAGAATCATCGAGGAACGAAAGGTCCGGATGGTTGGGCAGCATGTGCACAGGATAATCAGGTTGATAATCGGACTTTCCGTCCCGACGGGCTACCGCCACGGTCGGGCTGAAATCGTGCTTTATGATCGCTTCGAGAAATTCGCGCACATGTATCGACGCCCCCTTGGTGCCGCCGAACGGGATACCCCGGTCGGAGCAAACATACAGCATCGTTTTTTTATCAGCGTTGCTCAATTATACCTCTATACCTCACCGGCCGGCCGGTTCTCCGGACGATACCGCCTCGGCCGCAAGTACGCCCGGGTATTCATTAAACAGTTTCAATAAAGCGGTGACATTTTTTCGCAGGTCAAACTTCAACTCAGCTTTCTTTCGTCCGTTGACCGCAAAACGACTCCGCAACGGCGGCGACTCCAATAGCCGGGTAATGGCGTCAGCAACAGCCTCCGGATCGTCGGGAGGCGTCAACAAGCCATCCTCACCTGAATCGACAATTTCCGGGACGCCGGAAACAGTTGTAGACACTATCGGCAAACCGCAAGCCAGCGCTTCCAGAAGAACGGTAGGAAGTGCATCGATATTGTTATCGGGGGCAGTGGTGCACGGAAGACAGAAAAGAGTGGCCCTGCTCATCAGATCTGTTACCTCGTCCAGGTTTTTCGGTCCGGTGAATGTTACCACATCTTCCAGGTCCAGCTCTCGCTGCAGACTCAGAAGATTGTCACGTTCCGGCCCGTCACCGACTACGGTACAGTCGAACTTTATCTGCTGCTGTTTCATTATCCGGCAGGCGCGCAGGAGATCGACGAACCCTTTTTTGACCACGAGTCGCCCTACCGCGAGAATCGAATGCGGTTTTCGCTGCCCGGGATCGACAAAGCTGAATTGATCGAGATTTATGCCGTTATGCAGAACCCTGATACGCTCCGGTATGGTTTCGGGAGCCTGCTCCATCAGGTAACGGCGATTGTAATCGGTCACCGTGACAAGCGGCGTTGCGCTGTTCAATTTGTCACGAAGGAAATGTTCTTCCATGTCGTAGACGTAGATATCCTTGGCGTGAGCTGTGAGACTGTAGGGGATGCCGCTGATCCGGTGCGCAAAGTAAGCCATCGTACTGGGATGACTGGCAAAGTGGGCGTGCAGGCGTGACAGCTCGAGCCGTCGGGCGGTCGATGCAATCCAGGCCGCCTGCCAGAGATCATCGACTTTGATCCGCCCGTCATTCGACAGCGCTTCGGATACAAGCCGCCACAAATTGGACTGCATGGAATCCAGAACATCCCATTCCCGGCGCAACCAGTTCGGCCATTTCTTGACATCAAGATCCTCAAGGTAATGAACCTGCGCCTTCAATCCGGACAGTTGAGGATGAAACCGGCCTTCGTTCGGTTTTTTCAGCGAGAAGATTACCACCTCCACCCCGAGCCGTTCCAGCTGGAGTATTTCGTTCAGGATAAACGTCTCGGAAAGACGCGGGAACATTTTCACTACGTAGCCGATTTTCCGGCAGGTGTTGATTTCATTCATAGTCTGAAGTCTCCGATGAGGCGGCAAAAATAGTCCGGCAAAAATCAGCCAGTCGTTCGGCGCCGTTGAGAGTAATCCGATTATTTCGGCGGGCCTCAACAAGAGGCTCCGATTCATTGTCGAGCAGCATGGTAACGGATTCCAGCAACTTTTCAGGGGTCACATCATCCGGGTGTAAATAAGTCACCAGCCCATACTTTGCAAGCAACTGCGCCCGTAACATCTGCTCTTTGCGATGAAGTACGCGGGGAATCACCAGGGAACGTCTCGCGAAACCAAGCACCTGGGTGATGGTATTATAGCCGCCGGTCGATACCACCAGATCGCTCCGCGCAAAAAGCGGCCTGGTGGAACTTACAAACTTATGCAGTCTAACCGGCAGTCCGCGAGCCTTCTGTTGAAATTGCTGAAAAAGATCATCAGACACAAACGGACCGGTGACGATCGTACTTTCAAACGTGATTTTGTCAATGAACCGACCGACCATATCGAGATAGGACCCGATCACCACTTCCCCGGCTCCGTCGCCACCGCCGATTGTCACCATCACCTGCTGTTTTCTGCTGTCAGAATCGCGACGGCCCGGCCTGGTGACTCTTCCCGGTTTTTCGCTGACGTAATTGCAGAACTCCGTCTTGGCCTTTATATCGGCCGGGAAACGATACGCCTCGGTCGGATCGAAAACCGAACGGTCGCCGTAAATCATTATGTGGTCGTAATGGTCACGCAGGACTTCGTAGGTCCCCTCACGCTCCCATAGTGCGATAACGTTCTCCGGTGAATCGATAATATCACGCAATCCGAGTATCCGGGCACATTGAATGTTGGCTTTGTACAACCACTCCAGCGACGGTATCATCTCCCCCTTCATACCTGCAGGTGAATGGTCGACCAGCAACAGGTGCGGCCGGTAATCCTGAATAGCCTGTTTGAGTATATTGGTTCGAATAGCCAGAATACGCCGATATGACGTACCCAGCGACCGCGCCTCGTATTGTTCCGGTCCGACTTTACGCACCGCCGGCAGTTTGATATAATCTACTCCGGCCGGAAGGGTGTAGCGATGCACCAGCGGAGAACCGGTGACAAGCAGGATCGACAGTCGTGGATAGCGGCGGATCATCGCATGAGATATCTTCAGGCAACGCTGTAAATGACCCAGCCCGAAGGTATCATGCGAATAGATAAGCATTCGCTTCCCTTCGCCGGTAACAGTGCGATCAATCATATCATGCGCTGATATCGGATGACCGGCCGCCGAAGTTCCGGGAGGTTCCGGAAGAGTTATGCCGGACCGTTTGCGACTCATCATTTCTGCCCCATTCCCTCATAAGTCAAACCATAACGCCTGACCACTTCCGGCGTGAGCAGGTTACGAGCGTCCACCAGGTTCGGCTTGCGCATCACCTCGGAGATCGACCGAAGATCCAAAGCCTGGAACTCTTCCCACTCGGTCAGAATAACCAGACAGTCGGCATCGCGGGCCGCCTCAACAGCATTTTCGGCAAGCTCGATGGTCGGCAGGTAATGTTCGGCTTCGGTGTGCGCCTGCGGATCGTAAGCAACCACTTCGGCTCCTTTTTCAAGAAGACGTTGCACGATCGGGATAGCGGGTGAATCACGCATATCACTGGTACCGGCTTTGAACGACAGGCCGAGAACGCCGATTCGCGCTTTTTCAAGTGACCCGGTCAATCGTTCTATCTTGGCCGCTACCAGTTCATGCTGACGCTGGTTGGCTTTGAGCACCGCTTCCGCTATTATGAGCGGATAATCATGAGCCTTGGCCAGGCCGCTGAACTCACGAAGATCCTTGCGGAAACATGATCCGCCCCAACCGGGTCCCGGATTCAAAAACTCCGCCCCGATACGCGGGTCCATGCCTATCCCCCGGGCAATTTCAAGGACATCAATACCGACCAGGTCGCACAAACCGGCCACTTCGTTAATAAATCCAACTTTCATGGCAAGAAAGGCATTGGCGGCATACTTGATCATTTCAGCCGTCTCATTGTTGGTAGTGACAATCGGCACCGGGCGGGTCATGCCGACCCGGTAGAGATTGGCCACAAATTCAACCGCCGCCTGGTTATCTCCACCAACCACGATTCGCTGAGGATAGAAAAAGTCATAGACCGCGGACCCCTCTCGAAGGAACTCCGGGTTGTTGACAACCGATATGGAACGACTTCCATTGCCATTCTGAGGGAATTTCTTCTGAAGCCATATACCGGTACCGACCGGCACCGTACTTTTAAGCACTACTATCTGGCCGTCCTCGGCTACCTTTCCAAGCAGGTTGACAATTTCAACAAGGGCGCTCAGATCGGTTCGCCCGTTATCCAGCGAGGGGGTGCCTACCGCAAGGAAGATCACTTTCTGGCCGACTATGGCTTCTTTAAGATCGCTGGAAAACGACAAACGCCCAGCCTCGGTGTTGCGTCGGAGCAGTTCTTCCAGATCACGCTCAAAAAACGGTACACGGGACTCTTTCAACTGGGCCAGACGTTCGAGGTTCTTTTCAACGCATACTACATTGTGCCCAAACTGGGCAAAACCGGCCGCAGCCACCAGACCGACAAAACCACCACCGACGACACAAATATTTACACCGGTTGCAGCCCCGGTATGCCCGGCGGCAAGAGGTTGCGCGCTCTCCCAGGGACGGACAGCAGGGCTGGATTGATCATTTGAAGACATCTGTACTCCTTCACTCAGTTATCTTCGAGTCCTAACAGATGGACGCTGATTTCAATGTTCTCCCCGTACATTTTAGTAAAAGCAATTGTGTTGCCAACTCACAGAGATATATTTTTACGTTGTCTTACAACGAGTTATCTAATAAAACATCATATCAAAATGGACAAGGAATCACCAGGGCATGGTTCAAATAAACCGGCCGGTTTATTTGCACCACCAATAAGTATAAAATCAGTCAAGATTATATTTCTTGATTTTGTACCTGATGGCCTCACGACCGATGCCCAGACGGCGGGCCGCCTCGCTGGCGTTTCCTTTGCAAAACTTAAGGGCGGCGGTTATGAGTTCGCGCTCGACAGTTTCAAGGTTAATACCTTCGGCGGGGAAATCGATATCGATTTTGCCGCTGGAACTTATCGATACGGCGCTACCGGCGGCTACCGGCAGATTCAGTTCGGCAGGTGTAACTTTATCACCAGAGTCAAGAAATGTCACTCGCTCCATCAGCTGCCTTAATTCACGAACATTGCCCGGCCAGGAGTATGAGGTCAGCACGGAGACGGCTTCATCGGAAAGAGTCTTGCGAGTCCCGTACTTCCGGCCGAATTTTACCAGAAACATCTCGGCTAACTCAACGATGTCTTCGCGACGCTCCCTGAGAGGCGGCAGGTCGATAGTCATGTTGTTAAGACGATAGAAAAGATCCTCACGAAACGCCGAAGAGTCTTTGAGGTCGCGATTGGTGGCGGCGATAATACGCAGGTTGACATCGATATCGCGAAGCCCTCCCACACGCCTGAGAGTTTTGTGCTCAATCACAGTCAAAAGTTTTACCTGAGCTTCAGCCGAGAGATCGCCTATCTCGTTGAGGAAAATGGTCCCTCCGGTGGCCGCTTCGAAGAGACCGCGCTTGGAGCGGTTCGCCCCGGTAAATGAACCCTTCTCGTAACCGAATAATTCCGCTTCTTCCAAACCTTTCGGCAGGGTGGAGCAGTTGACCTCGATAAAAGCCTCCTGAGAAAACTTTCCGTGGTAGTGAATAATGCGCGCCACCAGGTCTTTACCGGTTCCGGTTTCACCCAGAAGGAGCAACGGCGGATAGTCGGACGGCTCAGCGAGATCCATCTTGACCATCTGTTCGATCAGGGTCATCGCTGATTTCATCCGGGCTGAATTACACACCAGCCGATCTTCATCGGTTTTTTCAACTTCGAGTCCCCGATAGTACGAGATAGCCTGTTTGAGGCGGGCATCATCAATCGCCCGTTCGACCGCCAGGCTGACTTCTTCCGTATCGAGCGGTTTGCGCAGAAAGTCACAGGCGCCGGCGCGCATCGCCTCGACGACCGAGGCCATCGTAGCAAAGGCCGTAACAATGATTACTCCGATGTTGGGATCGAAGTTCTTTATTTTCTGGATCGCTTCCAGACCTGACATGCCGGGCAGTTGAATGTCCAGGATAATTATATCGGTCGGCATCTTTTCCAGCAGGGCCAGCCCCTCTTCGGCTGATGTGGCGGTGATGCAGTCATGCCCCTTGCCGACCAAAGAACGACAGAGTGACTTGGCCAAAAGGACTTCATCCTCAACAATCAGTATTTGCGCCATCAGATATCCTCATCGCTATCGCTGTTATCAGTCGTATTGTTCTCATTATCAATTATCGGCAACACAGCTGTAACGGTAGTCCCTTTCCCCGGTTCGGATTCCAGCGAAAGTTCTCCGCCGTGCAAGTTGACGATTCTTTTAGCCTGGGGCAGGCCCAGACCGGTGCCGCCATCCTTATCGGTAGCGAAGGGCTGAAACAACCGCTTCCTGATTCGCTCAGAGACACCTTTACCGTTATCGCGGATTTTAATTATCACCGATCGGCCTTCCTCGGCCTGACCGTTGACGGCGGACGAAATCACCACTTCATCACCGCCGGAATCAAGTCCGTTCGAGATCAGAGCGGCTATCGCCTGTTCCAGTAAACCGGGATCAACCGGGACTACGGGATCAGGATCGCACAGCTCGAACTTCACCTGAGGTTTCGACTGAGGTAATGCCTGCACAACTTTGGCCGCCTGCCTGAGGAGGTTGTTTATATCAGTCGGCTGACGATCCAGCTCCAGCGGTTTGGCGTAGTTCAGAAATCTCTTCACCCAGAAACTCAGTCGATCCACCGTCTTGATTATATCCGTCAGGATTTCCTTCAGGTCGTCATTGATATCAGCACTGTCCAGGGTAACCTGAGCGCTCGCCCGGATCGCCGCCAGAGGATTTTGTATGTTATGAGCCGTATAGGCGGCCACTTCTCCCAGGGCGCTCTGATGTTCCCGGGTGCGTACCTGTTGCTCGAGGATTTTCAAAGACCGGGCCATTTCGTTTATCGATTGGGCCATTCCGCCCCATTCATCATTTCGACTGACAGTCACCCGGGTGTCGAAAGCCCCTTTGCTGATGGCTTTCGTTGCCTCACTCACCGAAGCGATCGGTCCGACCAGGAGCCTTTGAACCAGCACAATAAGTATCGCCAGTTGCACAAGAATAATCACAACCGACACGACGACAAATAGTTCGACAACATCACCGGCTCGCATAGCCGTGTTGATCTGTTCCTGTACCCTTGCCCCGTAATACCGGTTTAGTGCGGCCACCTCATCGGTTCCTTCTTCACCTATCTCGCGCAGCCTGAGACCGAGTGACCAGCGCTGTTCATTGCCGGTGGCGGCAGTCACACTGCTGAAGATTTCACGCAACCGCCAGCTCAGCTCGGTGTGAACATCTCCGAGGTTTTCAATGTACTCGAGTTCCTCATCATCGGTGGCCGCCGATCCGAGTTGTTCTATCCAGGCTGCGAGCAGTTTTTCACGCTGATAGAAATCGTCCGGCTTATCCCTCTCCCCCGCGAGGAAATCAAGTCCGAGGCCGACCTGCAGATGGATCCCGGAACGTAACTGTTCGGCTATTTTCTCCTGCCGCTGGACCTGACTGAGACTGTTGGCTGCGTTGTGCCATTCACGGGTAGCCCAGAATGATGTAACCGCAACCGTCAGCCCGACCGCCAGCATCACTGCATAAAACAGTAAGAATTTACCGCGAACAGTCATCAGTCTGTATTTCCTCTGAGATCACACAGATCGGCTGGTGCGTCAATCAGATGAAACCCTTCAGCGATATGCTTTAAGCAACACCCGTTGCTCATCAAAACCGGGCATTTTACGATGCGGTTTAATCTTATGAAACCTGTGCTCGCCCAGCAGCTCGATATTCTTAAACCCGACATGCTCAAGCACTTCATACGCAAACTGACGAGTCGGGAGCATGTGAAGATGTCCCTTTTTGCTCATTTTACGCACCAGCGCCGACAGGTCGGGATGTTGCTGCGGTACCGCTTCAACGTATTCGATATAGGCGTATTCACGGGTCAGTTCGTAAACACGATCAAGCGCCAACAGGGGATGTCGCATGTGATGTAACACAGCGAGGAAAAAAACAATGTCGAAACGGCCGACATCGGGAGCATCGGTGTCAAGCAGGTCGAACGACTCGAACTCTACATTCGAGTTGAATATCTGTTTAAGGAGACGAAACTTCTCTTCCGCAACCTTGCTTTTGTCGATCGCCAGCACCCGCAGGGCACCTCTTTTCTCAGCTTCAAAAGAGTAGAAGCCTTCGTTGCAACCGAGATCCAGCACGGTCTTGCCGGACAGATCATCCGGCAGTTTCATCATTTCGATCTTGCGCTGTTCGGCATCGCCGGTTTCACCCGGCGTGGTATAGTCATCAGTCAGAGGAATCGACTGATACCAGTGATAGCTTTTCGCCTTATCCAGTAACGATTGTTCGATTGTACTCATAATTGATTCCCAAAATGCGTGTTTACTTGTGATTGTCGGCGAACCATTGTACGGTAGCCGTAAGCCCTTTTTTGAACGGAGTGAATTGCCTGATTCCGAGGATCCGTTTGGCTTTAGAAGAGTCGGCCCGGGTGTATGGATCATCGCCCGGTTTCAACGGCTTGTACTTTGGTTCAATCGCTGTGCCCAGCTCGTTTTGTATCAGTTGCAGAAGGCGGTTGACCGAGGTTTGCCGGCCGGTGCCGACATTTATGACCTCACCTACCGCGACACGACGCTTACCCGCCTGTACAAACGCTTTTACCACATCGTGTACCGAGACGAAATCGCGAGTCTGCTCACCGGTGCCGTATACGGTAGGCCGTTTGTTGTTCAATAATAATGTCGCAAAAGCGGGAATCACGTTGGCATACTGTGAACGGGGATTCTGACGCGGGCCATACACGCTGAAAAGCCTGAGCGCGACTGTTTCCAGTCCATACAGGCGCAGGTACAAATCGCAAAGTTCTTCGCCGATCAGTTTGCTGGCGGCGTAAGGTGAACTACCGCGCACCCGCATCGATTCTCTGAACGGCATGGGTGTGCCCGTCCCATAGACGGAGGCCGACGACACAAAAACAACCCGTTTGATTTTCTCCAGCCGCGCCGCCTCAAGTACATTCCAGGTGCCGCTTACATTTATATCGCCGGTCGTAATCGGATCATCAACCGACTGGGGGACCGATGATATAGCCGCCAGGTGGTACACGGTGGAAACATTCCGGGATACTTTGCGAAGCGTTTTCAGGTTGCGAATATCGCCGACCGTAAGCCTGATCTTCTTTGCTACTGCGGACAGATTGGCGCGTCGTCCGGTTGAAAGATTGTCCAGAACCGTTACTTTGTGCCCCGCTTTGACCAGCGCTTCCACAAGGTGGGACCCGATAAAACCGGCGCCACCGGTTACCAGCACTTTGTTCATAGCCTGCCCTCATTTTCAATAATTCGTACCATCTGTTCTCTCCTGTGCTTGCTTGCTTTCCCGGCAAGTCAGGTCTATTAAAACATTTTTCGGCAAAGATGCAAGATCGTTTCACACCGTCCGTACTTTTTTGTCGGTTTGAACTGTATACATGTCAAAATCGGCATAACCTTGTTACAAACAATAACAGACCGCATTTGTGCCCACAGGCATGTAAAAAGTCCGTTGCGTTTTATTGCTAAAAGGCTTAGGTTCCGAATGAGAATGACACCGGCGAAAGTGGTGGAATTGGTAGACACGCTGGATTTAGGATCCAGTTCCGCAAGGAATGGGGGTTCAAGTCCCCCCTTTCGCATTTTCTGTTGATGACGAAACATATAATTCCTGAGTTGATACCTCAGGACTGGAGTAACAGCGAGTGAAGGTTGAAGTCAAACATCTCGATGATCTGAAACGCGAAATCAAAGTTGATATCCCCAGCGAGCTGGTGGAAGAGCAGTTGACCAAAAGGTTCAACGAGGTCAGGGAAAATGCCAAAGTCGACGGATTTCGCCCCGGCAAAGTACCCATGGAACGTATCAAAGCGCTGTTTGGGGACAAAGTGCGCTCCGAAGTGGCCGAGGAACTGATCAGCACTTCCTATCCCGATGTGGTTCGCCGGGAGGAATTAAAAGTTGCGACATACCCCAACCTTATTATGGCCGACTATACTGAAGACGGCGGGTTCGGCTATGTTGCCCAGGTCGAAGTTTACCCTGAAATCGAGAAAGTGACTTTTG